>SABC01000021.1 GCA_009929175.1 Bacteroidia bacterium
TGTCAGACGGAAAAACTCCCCTTGCAGTAGAAGAGGAGCTTACTAGAAATATACCGGAAGAGAAACGTGCCATCTCACATCACTGGCTGATCCTTCATGGCAGATATGTGTGCATTGCACGCAGCCCTAAATGCGGGGAGTGCGGCTTATCTGTTGTCTGCAGGCACTATCATAAGACCGGCAGGACAAATCTCCATGAAAGTAGCACCGGCTGACGGGCCGAAACTGCCTCCGACAACCCCGATCATATCTTCTTCGCGGAAACATTTTTCACTCAGGAGCTTGTTGATTGAACTGCGGATGAATTCGTCCTTGCTCTGGGTGGGGTCCATGTAGTATGCATAGACTCCGAATGAGAGAGCAAGTTCCCTCATCACATATGGGGTATAGCACATTGCGTAAATGGGAGTCCTTGGCCGGAAAGCCGAAAGGTACCTTCCTGTCCTTCCCGTCCTTGTGTCGAATACCATTGCCTTGATTGGTAGTTTCCTGGTGGCACTTACCAGCTGGCAACTAAGCACCGCAGCAACCGGATGGGTTATATCCTTGAGTTCGAGATTGAAGTTTGGTTTGAGCTCTCTCTCTGTCTCACGTGCAATATTGGTCATTGTCCTTACAGCCTCTTTGGCATATCGCCCGTTTGCCGTCTCACCGCTAAGCATTATGGCATCAGTCCCTTGATATATGGCGTTAGCCACATCTGTCACCTCTGCCCTCGTGGGCCTGGGGTTTTCTATCATTGAGTGAAGCATTTGGGTGGCGATAATTACAGGTTTCTTCCTCTCTTGGCATTTGCGGGTGATTTGCCGCTGGATTATGGGAATCTTTTGGTATTCAATTTCTACTCCAAGGTCGCCCCTCGCAACCATGACCCCATAGCAGTGGGAGAGTATCTCGTCAATGTTATCCACACCTTCCTGGTTTTCGATCTTTGCAATCAGTTTAAGGTGGCTTTCATGCTGGTCCAGTATCTTCTGGATTTCTATCAGGTCTTTTTTGTTCCTGACAAACGAGTGGGCTATAAAATCAAGATCGTGTTTTATTGCCCAGATGATGTATTCTTTGTCGCGATCGGAAATTGCCGGCAGGTTGACCGAAACATTTGGGATGTTTATACTTTTCCTGCCTTTGATTAACCCGTCATTTTCGGCCTTGCAGTAGAGGCGTTCGTTCTTCTTCATTACAACTGTGAGAGCAATTTCACCATCATCGATAAGGATTTTGGCACCGGCGGGAACCTCTTTTACAAAATTATTGTAATTTGTGTACAGCAGCCCGTTACCGGAAACGCCAAGCGGATTGTCTTCGAAGATAACCTCATCTCCGGCCTTTACCGGGAACCCTTTCTCTTCTCCCATGTTGGTTATACGGATTTCCGGTCCTTTTGTATCTATAAGTAATGCTATCTTGTCGGAAACCTTGCGGGTGTTTTCCACTACCTCAAGTGCCGATTCCAGGGTTGTGTGTGCAGAGTTGATCCTCACAACATTCATCCCCTCCTTGTACAAACTTTCAATAAATTCTACGCTGCAATTCCTGTCCGAAACGGTACAAATGATTTTGGTTTTCTTTTCCGTCATAATTCTTCTAATTTTGTACAAAAGTAATTCATTTTATTTGAAAAAAGGATTTGGTAACATTTTGGTGAATGACTTTTCGGTTTACCTCAAACTGGAAAGGTCAATGTCGGAAAACACAATCTCGGCCTACTGTTCCGATGTTATGCTTTTGGACGGTTATATGGTTTCTGACCAAAACAGTTCCGGTGTTTTTGTGCTCGAAAAGGCCACTCCGGAAATCCTGGAGGCCTTTTTGTCAAGGCTACACAGCAAAAACCTCTCCAAACGAAGCCAGGCCAGAATAATAAGTTCACTAAGGTCTTTTTTCCAATACCTGGAAATGGAAGGGAAAACCACTTCCAACCCTGCGGAGTTGCTGGATATTCCAAGATTGAAGCCTTACCTTCCTGTGGTCTTGTCGGTGGAGGAGGTAGAAAGGATAATATCCAGCGTTGATCTGTCCCAACCACTCGGGCACCGAAACAGAGCTATGTTTGAGGTGCTTTATTCGTGTGGACTGAGAGCCAGTGAGCTGATTTCCCTAAAGATATCCGATCTTTTTTTAAACGAAGGTTTTGTCAGGGTAACCGGCAAAGGGAGTAAGCAGAGATTGGTGCCGATAGGCCAGCCAGCTGCCCAAAGCGTAATCTTTTATCTTGGTTCCCGAAGCAAAGGCCCTGTGAATGCAAAGCACGGAGATACCCTTTTTCTCAGCCGGAGGGGGAGCCGCCTCACAAGGGAGATGCTTTTTTTGATTGTCAAAAAACAAAGCACTATTGCCGGTATAGATAAGGATATTTCTCCCCATACTTTTCGACACTCTTTTGCAACCCACCTTGTGGAGAACGGTGCAGACCTAAGGGCTGTACAGGAGATGTTGGGTCATGAGAGCATACTTACTACCGAAATCTACACCCATGTGAACAGTTCAAAATGGCGGGAAAGCATACTAAAGTGCCATCCCAGATTTAAATAAAAATTATATTTGCATCCTTTAACCAAACATAATTTAAAGATGAGAACCTTTAAAAGATCATTATTTGTTGCATTGTTCCCTTTCTTTATGGCGTTTGCAGCAGAAGCCAATGCAACTGATTTGCCAAAAGAGGGGAGCAAGGAGGCTGTAGACACAGTCAAGAGGGGGAGTTTGAATAGTGTGGTGGTTACCGCAAACAAAACCAGGATAAACCGCAACAGCGTGCCTTTGAATATCTCCATGATTGGGAGGGAAGAGATTGAGTCTTCTGGCAGCTCGTCTGTTTTACCTGTTTTATCGAAACTTGTTCCCGGACTTTTTGTGACTCAAAAGGGAGTCACAGGTTTTGGAGTCTCGGAAGGGGCTGCCGGTACAATCAATATAAGGGGAGTCGGGCAAGGTAACAAGGTTTTGATGCTTCTGGATGGTCAGCCGCAATGGGCAGGTATATTTGGCCATTCCATTCCGGATCTCTACACCTCTTCGGATGTGGAGAGGGTTGAGGTGATAAAAGGACCTGGATCGTTGTTGTATGGCTCAAATGCCATGGGAGGAGTTATCAACGTCATAACCAGGGAGCAGGAAAAGGAGGGGTTCAACGGAAGGGCGTTACTCTCCTATGGCTCGTACAATACAGGAAAATTTTTGATAAACAGCGGATTCAAAAAAAACGGATTGTCGGCTTTTCTCTCACTTAACCATGACATGACAGATGGCCATAGGGAAAATTCAAGGTTTTCAATGACAAACGGATTTGCCAAAGTAGGATATAATCTCGGGAAGCATTTTGATATCACTACCGACATTGCAGTCGCAGGTTTTTACAACCAGAACCCGGGTAAGGTAACCACACCTTTGAACGAAAGTGAAATGGATATTTTCCGTCTCTCAGCATCCCTCTCTTTGGAGAACCAACATAAATACGGAACAGGTGCAATCAAGGGATTTTTCAACCAAGGCAGGCATGAGATCAATGAAGGTTATTCTCCGGGCTCACTGCCACGCACCTACCTTTTCAACTCTGTGGACCATAATTATGGGTTGATGGTTTATGAAAACCTCCGGTTTTTCGAAGGAAACATGATAACCATAGGGTTTGATCACAAAAACTGGGGAGGGGAGGCCTGGAACAAGGATAGGGAAACATCCGGCAAAACATACCTGACAGACAAGACTATAGACGAAACAGCCGCCTATCTTGTACTGCAACACGATTTTTTTGACAAACTTACAATAAACGGAGGTTTGAGGTTCGAATACAACTCTGCTTTTGGGGATGTCTGGATTCCCCAATTTGGAGCATCCCTTCGCCCTTTTGAAGGTAATGTTATAAAGGCCCTTATTTCCAAAGGATACAGGAGCCCTACGATCAGAGAGATGTTTATGTTCCCACCCCAGAATGCTGATCTTTTGCCCGAAAGTATGGTCAATTTCGAAGTCTCCGTAGGCCAGTCATTCCTCGATTCCGATCTTGTGACCGAGCTTAACCTTTTCTTTATTGATGGTTGGAATATGATTGAGCAGGGAAGGATTAACGGTATTCCAAAAAACCTCAATACCGGATATTTTGACAACAGAGGTGTGGAGTTGCAGGTAAGTTACAGAATCAAACCTCAACTGAGAACAGATATAAATTACAGCTATCTAAAAACAAGCAAACCTATCCTGGCAGCACCCGAACATAAATTGTATATCGGAGCCATATACTCTCATGACAGGATAACTTTAAATGCTGATATGCAGTATATTGGAGGGATGTACACAAATACATCAACCGGTTCGAGGGAGTACTTCACTTTGTTGAATGCCAGGGTTGCTTACAGGTTGCATGTTTTGGGAGGAAAAACCAGGTTGTTTGTAAACGGTGACAATATCACAGGCACTGCTTACACTATAAATGAAGGTTTCCCGATGCCTGGGGCAACCATTCTAGCCGGGATTGATATAAATTTTTAAAAAAAATCAAGAAAACATATTGGATTTGCCAAAATGATGTATCTTCGCGGCTGAATTCAATTAACCCCATAAACATATTTTTCGAGATGAAAAAACTTTTCGTATTATTCGCTGTAGCCGGATTTGTACTTACATCATGTGGAAGCAATGCTCCCAAAGAAGAAGAAGCAGTTGTAACTGAGCAAACAGCTGACACCGTTAAGGTAGAGGCTGCTGATTCTACAGTTGCCGTAACTGACAGCACTGCTGCTCAAACTGTTGTTGAGTAAATTCAAAACGCCGGAACAAAAAAGAGGCTGCCCTGGTTTTGGGCAGCCTTTTTTGTTTTTATTCCCACTCTATTGTTGCCGGAGGTTTTGAAGAGATGTCATACACAACCCTGTTAACTCCGTTTACTTTGTTGATTATGTCGGAGGAGACCTTGGCCAGGAATTCGTGTGGCAGGTGTACCCAGTCTGCAGTCATGCCGTCGGTAGAAGTCACAGCCCTCAGGGCAATCGTATAGTCATAGGTCCTTTCGTCTCCCATTACACCCACGCTCTTGACAGGAAGCAGAATTGTAGCCGCCTGCCAGACATGGTGGTAAAGGTTATGCTCCCTCAGGGAGTTTATGAATATATGGTCGGCCTCTTTCAATATAGCCAGCTTCTCTTTGCTTATCTCTCCCAATACTCTGATTCCAAGACCGGGACCAGGAAAAGGATGACGTGAGATAAGCTCACTTTTTATTCCGAGTGTAGTTCCGACCCTGCGCACTTCGTCTTTGAACAGGCTCCTGAGAGGTTCCACAATCTTTAGCTTCATATAGGAGGGCAGCCCCCCGACATTATGGTGGGACTTGATGGTTGCTGATGGACCGTTTACCGATACCGATTCAATCACATCGGGATAAATGGTCCCTTGTGCCAGCCAGGTAGCGTTTTCAACTTTATGGGATTCGTTGTCAAATACATCAATGAACACCTTGCCGATTGCTTTTCTTTTATCTTCGGGGTCCGTCACTCCCTTCAATGCAGTCAGGAACAATTCCGAGGCGTCAACCCCGGTTACATTGAGACCCATATCTTTGTATGAGTGAAGCACATTTTGGAACTCATCCTTGCGCAACAGTCCGTTATCTACAAAAATGCAGTGGAGCTGATCTCCGATTGCCTTGTGAAGCAACACAGCAGCAACGGTAGAGTCTACTCCGCCCGAGAGGCCCAGGATCACTTTGTCATTTCCAATGGTCTCCTTGAGGTTGCTCACAGTGCTTTCGATAAAGGAAGCGGGGGTCCAGTCACCGGTGCATCCACAAATTCCAAATGCAAAATTCTTGAGCATTGATGCTCCGTGCTCACTGTGGTACACCTCGGGGTGGAATTGAAGGGCAAAGGTTTTCTCTCCCTCCATCCGGTATGCAGCGTTTTCTATATCCCCTGTAGAGGCGACTGGTACTGCTCCCTCAGGCAGTTTTGCAATGGTATCACCGTGGGACATCCACACCTGGGATTTGGAGGGAATTCCCACAAACAGGGGGCAAGAGGGGTCATTCAATTCAAGGGAAGCTCTGCCATACTCCCTGGCCAGGGAAGGGTTTACCTCCCCACCGAAATGGTGGGCCAGGTATTGTGCCCCATAGCAAACAGCCAGCAAAGGCAGATTGCCTTTTATTCCGGTAAGATCAACAATGGGGGCATTCTTATCCCTTACAGAAAAGGGGCTGCCCGACAGGATAACCCCTTTTACCTCTTTTCCAATAAGAGGAACCTTATTGAAAGGAACAATCTCACAATAAACATTAATCTCTCTCAATCTCCTGCCAATAAGCTGGGTAAACTGGGATCCGAAGTCCAGGATCAGGATTTTTTCGGTCATGGGCAATTATTTTCTTACTTTTAAAAACGCAAAAGTAATATTTTTTCTACTTTTGCGCCCTAATTATGCAGAAAATACGAAATATTGCCATTATCGCACACGTAGACCATGGCAAAACCACTTTAGTGGACAGAATGATTCTCCAGGCCATGCTCTTCAGGGATGCCGGCAAAATGGGAGAACTAATATTGGACAACAACGACCTGGAGAGGGAGAGGGGGATAACAATTCTTGCAAAGAATGTCTCGGTTCCGTACAACGGTTATAAAATCAACATCATAGATACTCCGGGCCACGCCGATTTTGGCGGAGAGGTAGAGAGGGTGTTGAATATGGCAGATGGTGTGTTGTTGTTGGTGGATGCCTTTGAGGGTACCATGCCTCAAACCCGTTTCGTACTTTCTAAGGCGATAGGGATGGGAAAAAAACCTGTGGTTGTAATCAATAAGGTAGACAAAGCCAATTGCAGGCCGGACGAAGTGAACGAACAGGTCTTTGACCTTATGTTTTCCTTAAATGCTACCGAGGAGCAGCTCGATTTCAAGACTATTTACGGAAGCGCCAAACAGGGATGGATGTCCAGGGACTGGAAAGTGCCTGCAACGGATATTACAGCCCTGCTGGACACCATAATCGAAGAGATTCCGGAGCCTGAGGGGCTGGAAGGAACTCCTCAAATGCTTATATCTTCGCTGGAATACTCTCCTTATGTAGGACGTATTGCCGTAGGTCGGGTACACCGGGGAAGGTTGGCACCGGGAATGGCTGTTTCGCTCTGCAAAAGGGATGGTACCATGGAAAAGAGCAGGATAAAGGAGCTGATGGTTTTCGAGGGGTTGGAAAAAGTTAAGGCCATTGAGGTTAAAAGTGGGGATTTATGTGCTGTTGTAGGCATCGAAGGTTTTGAAATAGGAGATACCATTGCAGATATTGAACATCCCGAACCATTGCCTCCCATAGCAGTAGATGAGCCTACAATGAGTATGCTTTTTACTATCAATGATTCTCCGTTTTTTGGCAGGGACGGGAAATTTGTAACATCCAGGCATCTAAAGGAGAGACTCGAAAAGGAGCTGGAAAAGAACCTGGCCTTGAAGGTTAAGGAGGGTCTTACAGCAGACTCGTTCATTGTACATGGCAGGGGTGTTCTCCATATCTCGGTCCTGATAGAGACAATGAGGAGGGAAGGATTTGAGATACAGGTAGGTCAGCCAAAGGTCCTGGATAAAACAATCAACGGATTCAGATGCGAACCAGTGGAGCATCTGACTATAGATCTTCCAGCGGATATGGTGGGCAGGGCAATCGAAATGGTTACCAGGCGAAAGGGTGTTTTACTCCACATGGATCACCGGGACGAAAGGACCCATCTGGATTTTGACATTCCTTCAAGGGGACTCATTGGCCTGAGGAGCAATTTAATGACAGCTACACAGGGAGAGGCTGTCGTTTCCCACAGGTTCAAAGCATATGAGCCATTCAAGGGAGAGATTGAGAAAAGAACTAACGGTTCCCTGATTTCTATAGAGACCGGGACTGCCATTGCCTATGCAATGGACAAACTCCAGGACAGGGGTACTTTTTTCATACATCCAGGCGACGAAATTTACGAAGGTCAGGTGGTAGGTGAGAATTCCCGTTCCGACGACATGGGTATAAATTTGTGCAAAACCAAGAAACTGACAAACGTAAGGGCTTCGGGAACAGATGACAAGGTTGTACTTCCTCCGCCTGTGGTGTTTTCGCTGGAAGAGGCGCTTGAGTATATCCAGGAAGACGAATTGGTAGAGGTAACACCAAAATCCATCCGTTTAAGGAAAATTTATTTGTCAGAGAATGAAAGAAAAAGAAGAAAGGGTTGATCATGGTTGCTATTTTAAAAAAATAGATTAACTTTGCGGGCTCATTTTACTTTGTGAACAGAGTGGCGGACAGAGATTACATAGTACCGATAAAAGGGTTGTCCTTGGGCAAACATCAATATGGGTTTACCATTGACGACAATTTTTTCGACGGATACGAGGGGAGCGAAATAACCTCTGCAGACATTAAGGTTGACCTTACACTAGACAGGCATACAACGTTCATGGAGATAAAAGGAGTATTTGAAGGGATTGTAAAAAGCGAGTGTGACAGGTGTCTGGAGGAGCTGGATCTGGAACTGGATTTCGAGACTTCTTTACTGGTAAAGTTCACAAGAACCGAACAGGAAGAAGATAATGAAGAGGTTTTGATCCTGGATCCTTCTGAGAGCGAACTTGACATGAAGCAGTTTTTTTATGACTATGTCTGCCTAGCACTACCTTTGCAAAAGGTTCACCGGGAAGGTGAATGTGATCCCAGGATGATTGAAAAGCTTGAAAAATTGAGAGGAGAAAGCGACATCCTGCCGGAAGGCCGGACTCCCTTTGATAAATTAAAAGATTTAATGAACTAATATTGTAAACATTCATAAAATGGCACATCCGAAACATAGAATTTCCAAAACCCGCAGAAACAAACGTAGGACACATTATAAAGCAGAGGTTCCGACTTTGGGTACATGTTCCAATTGTGGTGCAGCCGTACTTTACCACAGGGTATGTCCTGAGTGCGGATTCTACAGAGGTCGTCTAATCATCGATAAAACAAAAGCGTAGTTTTGATGAGGATCGGGATTGATGTGATGGGAGGGGATTATGCACCACAGAATATAGTTTTGGGGGCTGCAGACTCTCTTTCCAAAATATCATCCGGGTCGGAAATCTCACTAATCGGTGACAAACCAAAGATTACTGAAATTTGCAGGCAATCGGGAGTAGAAGCTTCGTTGTTTTCCATAACTCACACATCACAGGTAATCAGGATGGACGAACATCCCGTCCAATCTTACCAGAGCAAAAAAGATTCCAGCCTCGTTGTTGGGTTTGGAATGCTCAAAAGAGGCGAGATCGATGCCTTTGCGAGTGCAGGAAACACAGGTGCAATGCTTACAGGATGCTACGCAACCTTGAACACCATACCGGGAATAATGAGACCCTGTATCTCTGCCGAAATGCCTTTGATCAACGGCAAAAAGATGCTGATACTCGATGTGGGATTTAATACTGATTGCAAACCTGATATGCTTTACCAATTTGGTTTGTTGGGTGCAATATATGCCAGGGAGATGATGGGAATCGAAAACCCTGGGGTTGCACTGCTAAACATCGGAGAGGAGGAAGACAAAGGAGACATGGTCACCCGGGAAGCATACAAACTGATGAGCGGTTCCACACATTACAGGTTTTGTGGAAACATTGAGGCCAACCATCTATTTTCGGGGGATATTGCAGATGTAGTCGTAACTGATGGTTTTGCCGGAAATATATTACTCAAACAGGCAGAAGGGATGTATGACCTGGCCCAAAGACTGGATGTTAAAAACTCGTTCTTTGAAAGATTTAACTACGAAAATTACGGTGGAACACCGGTACTGGGTATCACTGCTCCCGTAATAATCGGACACGGTGCTTCCAGCCCTCTGGCCGTAACAAACATGATACTGCAGGCTGAGAGTGCCCTGAACAATAAACTGGTTGATAAATTTATAGAAGCGATCTCCAATGGAAACTAAAAAAAGAGCCGTAATTACAGCCGTTGAGGCCTTTATTCCGGAATATATATTGGATAACAATATGTTATCCCAGATGGTAGATACAACCGACGAGTGGATTATGACCCGGATCGGGGTGAAGGAGAGGAGAATACTCAAGGAAGACGGACTTGGCACATCGTTCATGGGTACAGAAGCTGTCAAGAGATTGTTGGAGAAAACAGGTACAAAACCCGAAGATGTTGACATGTTGATTTGTGCAACCGTCACACCGGATATGTTATTCCCTGCTACTGCAAATATAATTTGTGATAAAGCCGGGATAATGAATGCCTGGGGTTATGATATAAATGCGGGTTGTTCGGGATTTATCTTTTCTTTTGAAACGGCAGCCTCATTCATAGAGTCCGGCCGCGCAAAAAAGATGATCCTGGTTACAGGGGAGAGGATGTCGGGCATAACAGATTATACAGACCGCACTACATGTCCTTTGTTTGGAGATGCTGCTGTAGCAATGTTGATAGAACCAACCTCGGAAGAGAATACCGGATTACTAGATTCCATACTGCATGTGGATGGAGTGGGAAGGCATTACCTGTTCCAAAAAGCAGGAGGATCCATGTATCCTTCGACAGAAGAGACCGTGAAAAACCGCGAACACTTCGTTTACCAGGATGGACAAACGGTCTTCAAATATGCGGTAAGCAGGATGGCAGATGTCTCTGTAGAGATAATGGATAAAAATAATTTATCTTCCGAAGATATAGCATATCTTATTCCACACCAGGCCAATATGAGGATCATAGAGGCAACAGGAAAGAGGATGGGTTTGCAAAAAGAAAAAATTTTGATTAATATTGAAAAATTTGGCAACACAGCGGGTACTTCGATCCCTTTAGTGATTTGGGAATTCGAAAAGAACTTCAAAAAAGGTGACATTTTGATCTTCTCTGCTTTCGGTGCCGGCTTTACATGGGGTTCCATGTATTACAAATGGGGGTATGACCCCGCTTAAAAAATGGTCCTATAGTTCAAGGGATAGAACGGAAGTTTCCTAAACTTCAAATCCAGGTTCGAGTCCTGGTGGGACTACTAAAATGAAAGTCACTAGAGCAGATCTCCTTTGGAATTATGGTGCCACCTTTATGAGGGTGGCATCTGCTCTTATAATACTTCCCCTTATTCTTCGTATGTTGCCCAGCCAAGAGGTTGGATTGTGGACCGTAATGATTGGACTTAACTCCATGATCAATCTTTTGGATTTTGGTTTTTTCCAAACCTTTTCGAGGGCTGTCACTTATATTTATTCGGGTGCCCAAACTCTCGTAAAAGAGGGATTTGTACCTATAAAAGGAGACAAACCAATCAATTACTCCCTTCTGAAAGGATTGTTGGGTGCTATGGCCCGTTTTTATGGTTATGTTTCACTGTTACTGCTTGTGCTGCTCTCAACCGGAGGTGTATGGTACATTGGCAGACTCCTTGAGGGGTACAGCGGTGATGATTTGATTGCAAGGATTGCCTGGTTTGGTTATGGCTTGCTGCTGTGTTACCAGTTTTTCACATTTTACTATGATGCAGCACTTGTTGGCCGTGGAATGATCAAAAGGTCCCGGCAAATCATAGTATTCTCAAATACCCTGCACATTGTGGTATCTTCGGTGTTACTCCTTTCAGGAATGGGGATTCTTTCAATGGTAGCAGGACAAACTGTTGCAACAATTGTCAACCGGTTTCTTGCAAGACGTGCCTTATATGACAAGCAGACCAAAATTTCGCTGGCAGAGGAAAAAGGTGAAGGATGGAAGAGAATACTTAAAACCCTTTTCCATACGGCAAGCCGCAATGGTCTTGCCAGCCTCAGCTGGATTTTCACAAACCGGATGCTGGCCATAATCGGAGCGTTGTACATACCTCTCGAAACCATGGCATCCTACGGGATATCCAAACAGATTACCGATATTACAATCACCCTTTCGGCAGCATGGTTTTTTACCTACTATCCAAAACTTACCGGAGAACAGATCCGAAATTCGGTACTGCAGGTAAAAAGGATTTACATTAAGGCGCAGATCATCACTGTTGCTGTATTCATAATTGCTGTATTTGCCACTATACCTTTTGGCAACCATATTCTCGGGCTTATTGGCAGCTCAACATTCCTGCTGCCGGCCAACCTGCTTGCCCTTCTTTTCGGGGCCTCCCTGCTGGAGGCTCTTACCCAGCTGTCAACATCGGTCTTGATGAGCAGGAACGAAGTTCCACATTATATTTCCCAAAGCATAACCGCTTTGGTCGCTACAATATTGCTCTTAGCCAGCCTGAGGTTTTTCAACGGAGGCATAATTGCCCTGATTGCAGTTCCAATGGCATCACAGGTTGCCTACCAACATTGGAAATGGACCTCTAAACTGGTCAGGGAATTGAAGATTGGGGTAATGGATTATTTAAACGGATTGAAAGCCGTTTACAAATCCATCCCAGTTTTTGATAATGATAATTAGTACGGCAACAACGATTCCGATTACAATCCATTTGATTGTTTGACCTCTTTTTTTATCCTCAGGTTTGTTTTCCATGATAAATTTGTTTTAGCTTATCTTGATTCTGTCTACTTTCAAATGTAGCCAAATGATCATTGAGGAGGGCTTATAATGATAAAATGTTTATTTTTGCCGAGCATGTTTTGTCAATAAAGGCAGATTTGCACACATTTGGATTTTTTTTTACAATTTTTAGGTCCAGGATATGAGCAATATTAAGTACATAGGAGTATTCGGAAAGCGAAATACCGGTAAAAGTTCACTTATAAACACTGTCTCTGGCCAGGATGTGGCAATTGTTTCGCAAACACCAGGAACCACAACCGATCCTGTTAAAAAGAGGATGGAGATTTTTGGCATAGGTCCTGTTGTTTTTGTGGACACAGCAGGAATTGATGATCACGGAGAGTTGGGTATGCAACGTATCGGGAAGACAAAAGAGGTGATTTCCCAAATAGACATCGCTTTATTGCTTTTCACCAACAATGAGTTTGGCCCGTATGAGATTGAGCTTGTCAATAGGTTTGAAAAGGCTCGCCTACCTTTTATCATAATCCATAACCAATCTGATATTATTGCATTTGATGAGGGTTTGGCACTGGAGCTTGGAGAAAAATACAAATGTGATGTGGTTGAGTTCTCCTGTACACTGCTGGACGACAAAGAGCAGTCCATTATGGTGGATACCCTTGTTTCGTTAATTGTAAAGAATGTTTCGGATCCTGCATTTGCATCCAAAAAACTCTTTGATGGTCTTGCCGGCAAAGGGGATGTGGTTGTCCTGGTTTGTCCGGTAGACAGCGAAACTCCCGAAGGGCGCATTATATTGCCACAGGTTAATGCAATAAGGGATCTCTTGGACAAAGAGGCGTGCGCAGTAGTGGTACAGCCTCAAAACCTCGAAACATTCCTTGTTTCTTGTAAAGGTTCCGTGAAATTGGTAGTGACGGATAGTCAGGTTTTTGACAAAGTAAGCAAGATTGTACCCCAGGATATTCCCCTGACCGGCTTTAGTGTGTTGCTTGCCCGCATTAAGGGCAGCTTTGCAAATTACCTTGACGGGACACCTGTGATTGACCGGCTGGAGGAGAACGACAAGGTTTTGATACTTGAGTCTTGTTCCCATCATACTTCGTGTGATGACATCGGCAGGGTAAAGATCCCTGCACTGTTATCCAAAAGAACAGGTAAGAAGGTACAATGGGACGTTATTGCCGGGCTGGACCCATTACCACAGGATATGTCCCAATACAAACTGGTTATACAGTGTGGAGGATGTATGATCACTAATCGCCAGCTGGCAGCAAGGATCAACCATGCCCTTGAGCTGGGGATTCCTGTTACGAATTACGGTATGGCCCTGGCGTGGTGTATGGGAATTTATGAAAGGGCTACTGAGATGTTTACAACTAATAAGAGTTAACAGTATATGACAGGATTTGTTACCCCGGACAGGGATTTGTTGATGGGATGGCTTGAAGAGAAGGATCCCCGGAAAATTGAGTTAATTCTGAATGAGGCCTACAGAATCAAAGAAGAGACCATTGGGACTAAGGTTTATCTAAGAGGTTTGATCGAACTGTCCAACAGATGCTCAAAAGATTGTTATTATTGTGGTATACGGGCATCCAACAAGCTAGTGGAACGCTATGAACTCAACGATGAGCAGGTATACGAGTGTGCCATGTTTGCATGGAAAGCCAGGTATGGTTCATTAGTGTTGCAAGCAGGGGAGAGAAGCGGGCCCAGGTTTACCTCAAGGGTAACCAAGCTTGTGAAAGGAATCAAGGAGATGACAAACGGAGAGTTGGGTATAACCCTTTCCCTTGGAGAGCAGGAGAGGGAGGTGTACCAGGAGTGGTTTGATGCAGGTGCACACAGGTACCTGCTCAGGATTGAAAGCTCCAATCCGGATCTTTACAAAAAAATACACCCCAACAATGAAAAACATTCCTGGGAGAAGAGGGTGAATGCTATAAGGAATTTGATCTCTGCCGGCTACCAGACAGGGACAGGAATTATGATTGGACTGCCATTCCAGACCACTCGGGATCTAGCCGATGATTTGTTGTTTATAAGGGATATAGGTGTTCATATGGTGGGGATGGGGCCTTACCTGAGACACTCCCAGACACCATTGGGCAAAATGGTTCATGACAACCAGGACCTCTCACTTACCCTCATGATGGTGGCTTTACTCAGGCACCTTATGCCAAAGATTAATATTGCCGCAACTACAGCAATGCAGGTGATTGATCCGTTTGGAAGAGAAAAGGCAGTGATGGCAGGAGCCAACATAATAATGCCAAACATGACAATTTCGGAAGTCCGGAAAAACTACCAGATATACGAAAACAAACCAGGAATTGAGGATGACGCCGCAATTTCCAAAGGTAAACTGGAGGAGAACCTGCAAAAGATGGGGATCCGGATTGGATGGGCTGAATGGGGAGATTCCAAAGCATTTTAAAGCTTGTCAAGCCATTCTGTTATGATTTTCTCTTCCCCGTCGTTGATTGCCGAACCGGGGCGAAGTATTGTGAAGGAAAAAGGAGGCATGGAATTGCCGGTTACTGCATTTTTAACCAAAAGTATAGTATGTTCCTCTACCTCGATTCCATTTTGGTAATTTTTCCAAATTTTGTATATATCTATCCGGTTGCTGCCGGTCAACGCATCCCTTTTGATTTTGTTGCCGATGAGCGGCCATTCCGAATACTTTGGCAAAGTGGCTGATTTATTGTGGCACATGAAACAGCCCGAATTTTCCATTATTGCCTGGAACTTGTCGTCAAAAGGGAGCCCTTTTGTAGGCGCCAGGTTGATTGCCCGATAGGTCAATATAAGGGTGGTTGCCAAAATAAATAAGCCCAGTACAACTTTTGTCAACAATTTCATTTTGCCAGTTTGTTTTGGACGGCCAGTTTGAGTACAAGTTCCACATTTGAATCAAGGGCACGTGCCGATATTGTGGCTCCGGAGTAACTGTCTGCCTTGGATTTTTTTACCAAAGCTTTATCGGGGGTAAGGCCGTTCCAGTTGTTAAAATATTGCTGTCTCTCCAGTTTCTTAATAAAACCTGCTGTTTCGTAGTGGCTCAGTATTGCTACCCTTTGGATAATCCGTTCAAGGTCCATGACAATAATAACAGGTGTTGCATCGTGATAGCCTTTGATGTCGGTTGTAAAAGGTTTGCTGGAAAGGGCATAGCCTATGGTTTCATTTTTGGAGTCTTTTATCCGGAACCATACTGCGTTTGCTTTTTCTACAGAAACTGCCGTAGGGTAAACCTCCTTTATCACACTCAGCCCCGCAATCTCTTTGAGCACCGGGATCTCTTTACCTTTTGGCTGGGCACATAAATCAAAGGCAACAGCCAATGTACAAATTATTATTAAAAGACGATTCATTTTTTTTAATTTTAAAAAAGAGCTGTCCCTTCGAACAGCTCTTCTTAGTATGTCAATAAGCTCAAAAAATACTATTTGTACTCTTTTATTGCTGCCTGAGCTGCTGCAAGTCTTGCAATAGGAACCCTGAAAGGAGAACATGATACATAGTTCATGCCAATCTTGTGGCAGAATTCCACCGATTCGGGATCACCGCCGTGCTCCCCGCAAATACCAATCTTGAGTTTGGGATTTGTGTTGCGGCCACCTTTGATACCCATCTCTACAAGCCTTCCAACTGTTGATTGGTCCAGAGTCTGGAAAGGATCGGCAGGTATGATCTTCTTGCCAAGGTAATCGTTCATGAATCCACCGATGTCGTCCCTTGAGAATCCGAATGTCATCTGGGTAAGGTCATTTGTACCGAATGAGAAGAACTGTGCAGTCTTGGCCATTTCGTCGGCAAGAAGTGCTGCGCGAGGAATCTCAATCATTGTCCCGTATAGGTAGGAAATCTTGACTCCGAATTTCTTCTCTGTCTCTGCATGAACTGTATCACAGATGACTTTTTGGTTGTCCAGCTCCTTAACGGATACGGTTACGGGAACCATAAGCTCGGGCTGAGGTTCGTAACCCTCTTTCATAAGTTCGGCTGTTGCTTCGAATATAGCCCTGAACTGTGTTTCTGTGATTTCCGGGTAAGTGATGCCAAGACGCACTCCTCGGTGACCCATCATAGGATTGACTTCGTGTAGAGATTCGCCTCTTCTTTTAACATCTTCCAGGGAAATGCCAAGCTCTTTTGCAAGTTCGGCTTGCTTCTCTTCGGTTTGTGGAACAAACTCGTGCAAAGGAGGGTCAAGGAGACGGAAGGTAACCGGCTTGCCGTTCATTACCTTCATGGTTCCTTTCACTGCCTCTTTGATGTAGGGCTCCAGCTCGCCAAGGGCTTTGATACGCTCCTCTACCGTTTTGGAGAGAATCATCTTGCGTAGTTTGGAAAGCGGCTGTTCCGAATTAAGGCCATAGAACATATGTTCTATACGGAACAGTCCGATACCCTCAGCACCAAAATTGATGGCGTTTTGGGCATCTTCGGGGGTGTCTGCATTTGTACGGACTCCCAATACCCTGTATTTGTCAACGATAGACATATACTCTACAAACCTTGGGTTTTCCGATGCATCCATGGTTTCGATCGCACTGTCATAAACAAGGCCTTTGCTGCCGTTAAGGCTGAACACGTCACCTTCATTGTAGGTCTTGCCTTTGATTGTAACGGTCCTGGCTTTAGTGTTGATATGGAGTGCGTCGCAACCTACTATACAGCATTTGCCCCATCCGCGGGCTACAAGGGCAGCGTGTGAGGTCATACCTCCGCGGGCAGTCAGCAGACCGTCAGCAGCTCGCATACCTTCGACATCTTCGGGATTGGTCTCTTCCCTCACAAGGATGACCTTCTCTCCCTTCTCGGCTGCAGCAACGGCATCTTCGGCAGTAAAGACGATTTTGCCAACCGAACCTCCGGGACCTGCAGGGAGGCCTTTTGCAATCACATTGGCTTTACTCTCCGATTTAGGGTCGAGGATAGGGTGGAGGAGTTCGTCCAGCTGTATCGGTGCAACCCTCATAACAGCTGTTTTCTCGTCTATCAACCCTTCGTGGAGCATATCCATGGCCATGTTGAGTGCTGCCAAACCGGTCCTTTTACCGACACGGCATTGCAACATCCAAAGTTTGCCATCCTGAATTGTGAACTCGATGTCCTGCATATCGCGGAAATGCTTTTGCAGGCTTAGCTGGATATTGTCAAGTTCTTTGTAAACAACAGGCATAGCTGTTTCTAGGGAGTTGAGATGTTGGTTCTGGTCATTTTTTGTGGACTCGTTAAGGGGGTTGGGTGTGCGGATACCTGCAACCACGTCCTCTCCTTGTGCATTGATAAGCCACTCTCCATAGAACTTGTTCTCACCTGTTGCCGGGTTCCTTGAAAAGGCAACTCCTGTTGCAGAGTTGTCACCCATATTACCGAAAACCATTGCCTGCACGTTAACTGCGGTTCCCCACTCGTCCGGAATATTTTCGATCCTCCTGTATGAGATAGCCCTCTTACCGTTCCATGATTTGAACACGGCACCGATTCCACCCCAAAGTTGCTCGTATGCATTGTCTGGGAAAGGTTTGCCAAGAACATCAACTATACGTCCCTTGAAGGCATCGCAAAGCTCTGCAAGGTCTTCTGTTGTAAGATCCGTGTCAGCTTTGTATCCTTTTTTGTCTTTGACTTCGTGTAACATTTTGTCCAGTTGGACACGTATTCCTTTCCCCTCTTCGGGATCTATTCCCTCTGCCTTTTCCATCACTACGTCGGAGTACATCATGATCAGACGGCGGTATGCATCATACACAAACCTTGGGTTGCCGGTTTTTTTGATAAGTCCGGGGATTGTGTCAGAGCAAAGACCTATGTTGAGGACGGTCTCCATCATACCGGGCATTGAGCTCCTCGCACCAGAGCGGCATGAAAGCAGCAACGGGTTTTCCTTGTCACCGAATTTCATATCCATCACCTCTTCTACTTTGCTGAGGGAAGCATCTACCTCGGCTTTAAGAGCCTCGGGATATTGCATTTTGTTTTTATAAAACTCAACACAGGTTTCGGTTGTAATGGTAAAACCGGCAGGAACCGGTATGCCCAAAGAACACATCTCTGCCAGGTTGGCTCCCTTGCCGCCCAGCAGGTTCTTCATTGAGCCGTCTCCGTCGGCACTCTTGCCTCCAAAGAAATAAACTCTTTTAATTTCTGACATAAAAAATATTAATTTACGGTTTATAATTCAAATTTTTGTGGGGTGCAAATATAGTAAAAATTTACAATAGTTTCCCGGCAAGCTCGGAGAGCTCGCTCCGTTCTCCCTTAACCAGGTTTACATGGGAGAAAAGCTCCTGACCGTAAAGCTTTTCTATTAAATGGGAGAGACCGTTGGAGTGCATATCCAGGTAAGGTGAGTCAATTTGTTGGATATCTCCGGTAAAGATCAGTTTAGTCTCTTCCCCGGCACGTGTAATTATTGTTTTTACCTCGTGGGGTGTCAGGTTCTGGGCTTCGTCAATAATGAAGTAAGTGTTGGACAAGCTTCGGCCACGAATGTAGGCCAGGGGAGAAATCAATAGTTTTTCGGATTTGAGCATCTCCTCTATCTTTACAACCTCCCTGCTTGTCGACTTGAAAACTCTCTTAATTACAGAAAGGTTGTCAAAAAGAGGAATCATGTAAGGACCCAGTTTCTCTTTCACATCGCCCGGGAGGAATCCCATTTCCTGGTTCTTCAAAGGAATAACAGGACGTGAGAGGAGGATCTGGTCGTATAGGTTCTCTTGTTCCAGTGCAGCTGCAAGGGCCAGAAGTGTTTTGCCGGTTCCGGCGGTTCCTGTGAGGGCTACAAGCTTGATAGCCGGGTTCAGCAGCGATTCCATGGCAAAGGCTTGTTCTTCGTTCCTGGGTTCAATTCCGTAAGCCTTCTCTTTTTTTACCTGAATCACAGAGCGTGTCGCTTTGTTGTACCTTGCGGGAACCCTGTAATCTTTTTGACTACCCTTTAAAATGTAGAGTTGGTTTGCAGGAGTGTTCTTTAGGCCGAGCTCTTTTTCGGCAACTCCGCCCTCCTGGTAAAAAAGTTTTTGGATAACATCTTCGCTTACTCCTTCAATGGTTTTGACCTCACGGGAAATATTGTCCAGTTTCTCGGTTGCAACCTTGTCACTAAGATAGTCCTGCGCCATAAGATGCAGGGCCTTGGCCTTCATCCTGAGGTTTATGTCTTTTGAAACCAGGATGACCTCCCTATCGCTTTTTTGTTGTGCCAGCCATTGGGTGGTGGCAAGAATCCTGTGGTCTTGGGTATCCTCGAAAAGAGATTCAGCCATTTCGTCACTAAAGGGGTGTCCCATCTCTACTTTTATGAGCCCTTTTCCTTTACCGATCCTTATTCCTTCGCCAAAAAGCTGGTTGTCTGAGATTTTGTCCATCTCCCTTATAAATTCACGAGCATTGTAGTTGAGGGTTTCGTTACCCTTTTTGAACTTGTCAAGCTCTTCTATAACAGCAATGGGGATTACAATATCGTTTTCCTGGAAATTGTGAATGGCTTGAAAATCATGCAGGATAACATTTGTGTCCAGCACAAAAATCTTTGGTAATTTTTGCTTTTTCATTGGGCCAATTTTTTTAATCTTGTTTTTGAAAACTGTTTTGTTCAATCCACAACCTTCCGTTTGTAAACAATTCCAGCCATGGTGTTACATCGTCCCTTCTTTCGGAAGGGTAAAACCCCCAATTGTGAGGATAGATACATCTTTCGGGGTGAGGCATCATTGCAAGGTGTCTTCCGTCCGGACTGCAGACAGCAGCAACGGCTTCGGGAGAGCCATTGGGGTTGGCCGGGTATTCACTGTAGTTGTACCTTAAGGCAATGTCGTAGTTGTTGAGAGGCTCCGGAAAGGTGAATTTGCCCTCTCCATGGGCAACCCAAATACCGAGCGAACTACCCTGGAGCGATGAAAGCAAAACCGAGGGAGAACTGCCGATTGTCACACTAATAAAAGCACTCTCGTATTTATGGGAATCGTTATGGACCATCTTGGGTGAACTCTCCTTTTTTTCTGGGGTTATCAGGCCAAGCTCAGCCATCAGCTGACAACCGTTGCACACTCCAAGGCTAAGGGTATCCTTGCGGCTG
This sequence comes from Bacteroidia bacterium, assembly GCA_009929175.1. GTDB lineage: Bacteria > Bacteroidota > Bacteroidia > Bacteroidales > UBA932 > Bact-08. The sequence continues at coordinate 20,594 of SABC01000021.1, forward strand.
TAAAAACCATCCAGTGCCTTGGCTGCCTTGCTGTTGTACAGGAAAGAGCCGGCCCAGCCTTTGGCCGATCCAAGGGTGTCGGCGTTTGAAAAGCCTCCGACAAATACAATCATGTTGATCTCTTCCAAGGTCTCCCTGCCGCTTATAAGGTCTGTCATATGAACATCTTTCACTGCAAAACCAGCCAAGTCGAGTGCCCACGCCATCTCCCTGTCGCCGTTTGATCCTTTTTCGCGGATAATTGCTGCTTTTGGCTTTGAAATACCTGTTGAAGGAAGGATTCTTTTGCCCGTGAAGCCCGCAGGGAATTTGTATAGCAAAGGTTGGTTTTTGTAATTCCGGAACCTTTCGGCAGCAAGTTGTTCACCTACCTGGTGGATGTCAAAAAGGTATGATGTTTTGAACCATAGCTCCCTGTAGTGGTCAATATCCAGTGAAAGCTCCTTTTTGTGCAACTTGATGAGAAGCTCCCTCTCAGGAGAATACCTTCCAACCACATAAGCGTGGGTATCGTTAGCGTCTGTTATTGAAATCACTTTTTCCAGGTTGCTCTCACTAACCTGTACCAAAACCGATGGAGCTTCGGAGAACAGGAGCCTTACCGGATCCTTCTCGTCCATGGAGGTCAGGTCTATTTCTAATCCTCCAGTGGTGTTGGCAAAGCACATTTCCAATAAGGCAGTCACCATGCCACCTGCAGAGATGTCGTGTCCTGAGAGCAGCAAACCTTCTCTGACCATTTGCTGAACGGATTCAAAACAGCGGGAAAAATAGGATGCATCCGTAACATCGGGTGTTTCATTGCCCAGTTGCGCACTGATTTGTGCAAATGCACTGCCACCCAGGTTGAAACTCTGTTCTCCCATAGGTGCAAAAGGGATGTACAGCAGCAGGGATTTCTCTAGGTTTGACAGGGGTGGCTTTACAACCTTGGTAACATCGTCACTTTGGCAGACTGTAGAGATTATGACTGTTCCAGGAGAGAGTACCTTTTCTCCGTCAGGGTATTTTTGGGTCATGGATAGGGAGTCCTTCCCGGTGGGAATGTTTATTCCCAGTTCTATGGCAAAATCACTAGCAGCTTTGACAGCGTTGTAAAGACGAGTGTCCTCACCTATATTGCGACAAGGCCACATCCAGTTGGCAGAAAGTGAAACTCCTTTTATTCCTCCTGTGGCAGGGATCCAAACCAGGTTTGTCAATGCCTCTGCAATTGCGATACGGCTGCCGGCAGCAGCATTTATCATTGCTACGGCCGGTGCGTGGCCGATGGATGTGGCCATGCCTTTACCGGTACCATAACCGATTTCGGTTGCACCAAGATTACCCAATGGCAGCTGGATCTCCCCTACAGTCTGTTGTGCAGCTACAAGGCCGGTGACAGAACGGTCTACTTTGTTTGTTAGCCAGTCCTTGCAGGCAACCGATTCCAGCTGTACCACCTGTTCGAGGTAATATTCAATCTCTTCCGGGTCATATTCAAGTGAGTCCCATCTTTCATGGTCTGAGATATCATCCATTATGGTTTTTGGTGCAGAGCCAAACATATCTGCCAGCGACAGGTCAATTGGTTTGTCACCGTTTTCTTTGTTCTCCAAGGTAAAGTTTCCTTTGCCCGTGGCACTGCCTATCACATACATCGGAGCCCTTTCCCTAAGGGCAATCCGCATAAGGTGTTCTGTATCCTTATCCTTCATTACAAGTCCCATCCTCTCCTGGGATTCATTTCCTATCAGCTCTTTTGCAGAGAGTGTAGTGTCTCCTTTGGGGAGCTTTGCAATGTCAATGTCACCTCCTGTCTCCTCTACAAGCTCCGAAAGGCAATTGAGATGGCCTCCTGCTCCATGGTCGTGGATTGAGACTATTGTATTGTTTTCGCTTTCGGCAAGGGCCCTGATTGTATTGTATACCCTTTTTTGCATCTCCGGGTTTGAACGCTGGATAGCGTTTAATTCTATGGAGTTGTCAAATTCTCCGGTGGCCACCGAAGAGACCGCCCCGCCTCCCATGCCGATACGATAGTTATCCCCTCCCAATAAAACAACTTTGTCGCCAGTCTCGGGTTTATCCTTGAATGCATAAGCTTTTTTTGCGTAACCTATTCCGCCAGCCAGCATGATTACCTTGTCGTAGCCGAACTTACGGTAGCTCTCGGCATGTTCGAATGTCAAAAGGGAGCCACAGATAAGTGGTTGTCCAAATTTGTTTCCATAATCGCTGGCCCCGTTTGAGGCTTTGGTCAAGATCTCCCTGGGCGATTGGTAAAGCCACTCCCTCGGCTCCGAGAGATGCTCCCAATCCCTTCCCTCTTCATTGAAACGGGGATAGGAGGTCATATAAACTGCGGTACCGGCAATCGGGAATGACCCTTTTCCTCCGGCAATCCTGTCGCGGATCTCTCCTCCGGACCCAGTGGCAGCGCCATTGAAGGGCTCTACAGTTGTCGGGAAGTTATGGGTCTCGGCTTTCAATGAAATCACCGTGTCGCTCTCTTCCTTTACAAACTCCGAAGGCAAGTCCCCTTTTTGCGGGTGGAACAATATAGTGCGTGGTCCTTCGACAAATGCACAATTGTCCTTATATGCAGATACTATAAAGTTGGGATTCTCCTTTGAGGTCTTTTTAATTAATTGGAAAAGTGTTGATTCCATCTCTATTCCATCGATAATGAATGTGCCGTTGAATATTTTGTGACGGCAGTGCTCCGAGTTGACCTGGGAAAAGCCGAACACTTCACCGTCAGTAAGTGGCCTGCCAAGTTTTACGGAGAGTTCTTCGAGATAAACAATTTCATCGTCACTCAAGGCTAAGCCCTCCTGGGTATTGTATGCCTTTATATTGGTTATCTCCAAAACCGGAGCAGCCTCTTTTTCTATGTCAAAGAGCTTTTGGTCCAATCCGTTGTACTGTCTCTGCAACATTTTATCAAACTCAGCAATCTCTCCTTTAACAGGAAAAAACTCCTCTATCCGGCTAATGCCGTTTATATTCATGTTTTGGGTAATCTCCACGGCTGAGGTGCTCCAGGGTGTTATCATTTCCCTGCGTGGGCCTATGAATTGACCCGAAAGGGATTCTGTTTGCTGGAGTTCTGCTCCGTTGAAAAGCCACCGAAGGGCTTCGGAAATTTCCAATGTGAGTTTTTCGGTTGATTTTACGGCCAAAACAGAACCGTTTCCAGAACGAAAGAATGAAATCATAATAGTTTGCAACAAAAATATTGGGCCATAAAATTACTCCATTTTGGCCAATTACCGAAATATATTTGTAAAAGGGGTGGCGTTGTGGTTTTTATTTACAAAATTTGTATTGGATTTGCATGTTATTTGCAGTCAGAGGTATGTTTTTAATACAATACATAGACTATGTTTGATCAACAAAAGTACCAAGAAAAGATAGATTATATTTTCACACAATTCCCTTCTTACCAGCAAGTAGGGAAAATTGCCTACAAGGAGGGGCTGGAGAGTATGTTTGCGTTTGATGACCATTTGGGCTCTCCCCATAAAAGCTACCATGTAGTCCATGTAGCCGGTACAAACGGCAAAGGTTCGGTAAGTCATATGCTTACTTCTGTTCTTATGGAGTGTGGAGCAAAAGTAGGGCTCTACACATCTCCGCACCTCGTCGATTTTAGGGAGAGGATCAAGGTAAACGGTAAGATGATAAGCCAGGAGAAGGTTTACGAATTCCTGACGGACAACGAGGAGTTCATGACCCGGGAAAAACCCTCTTTCTTTGAGATTACAACAGCTATGGCCTTCGATTATTTCCGCAAAGAGGGTGTTGATATAGCGGTCATTGAGACGGGGCTGGGAGGGAGGCTGGACTCCACCAACATAATATCCCCCATACTCAGCATAATTACAAATATTGCCATGGACCACTGCGACCAGCTGGGTTTTACCCTCACATCAATTGCCAAGGAGAAGGGTGGCATAATCAAACCCAATACTCCTGTTGTTGTGGGCGAGTACTCGCGGGCCACCAGAGATGTTTTCGAAACAATTGCCGACCAAAAAGGAGCTCCTCTGTTCTTTTCGCAGGAGTATACCTACTCAGATGTTTCCCTTGCCGATTATGATCTTGATTTATACGGTGATTACCAGGTGCATAATTTGCGTTCGGTATTGACCGCACTTAAAATATTATCAAGGAATCCGCAGTTTTTGAAAATATTGGGAGATAATTGGAGCGACAAAAGCATACGTAAAGGGTTACAGCATGTAATTAAAAATACTGGTTTTAGGGGCAGGTGGGAGTATCTTTCGGTATTTCCTCCGGTCATTTGTGATACCGGCCACAATGTAAACGGATTATCATACGTTTTTTCCCAACTTCGCAGGCAAAACTTTGAAAGGTTGTTTTGTGTTATAGGTTTTGTGGCAGACAAAGATCTGGACAAGGTTTTGGGGTTATTGCCCCTCTCGGCATACTACCTTTTCACTAAGGCAAAGATAGATAGGGCTCTGGATGCAGAGCTCCTTGCTGCTCGTTGCCGCTCTCTTGGGCTAGAAGGTGAGGTGCTCCCTTCAGTTGACGATGCCATATTGAGATTCAGGGAGTTTTGCAAGGAAGGAGATCTGCTTTTCATTGGGGGGAGTACATTCATTGTTGGAGAGGCAATACAATTTTTTGCAAAAAACCACAATTTTTTTGCAAATTAAAAAAATGAAGATATCTTTGCACTCCCAAACGAAAAGAACGGGGTTTGAAAGATTGACAAAAGGGAGCATAGCTCAGTTGGTTTAGAGCATCTGCCTTACAAGCAGAGGGTCGGGGGTTCGACTCCCTCTGCTCCCACAAAAAGTTTATCGCAAAAGCACTTTGAATATTCAAGGTGCTTTTTTTATTTACGGGAATTCCACTTCTGTTTGATATTGTTTTTTAAATTGATATCTTTATATGGAAATCCCAAGGTTATGGAAAGTTATACAATTTCGTGGATTTTTTTCACGAGGGCTTATTCGGTCAGGTATCTTTGCCTCTTTTTTCTGTTTTCTTCCTATGTCGTAACAGGTCAGACAACCAAGGATTCCCTTAGTAGTGTAAGTCAGATGCCGGCTGCAATGCAAAAATCCTTTTTTGAGATTGGAGTAGGGTACGTAGGTTATCCTTTTTCGGAAAAGCAGTTGCAACCTGGTTACA
>SABC01000342.1 GCA_009929175.1 Bacteroidia bacterium
TGTTCCATATCAATACTTCCTCCCGATAAAGAATGTGTAACTGTAGTAATCTTTATACTTTTCGTAGTATGATATCTCCTCCTTCATCTCCTCTACAAACCCTCTTGCAGAATCGCTTGAACTCTGCTGTTCAAGAAATTTGTCAAAAACAGGGAGCATTGGTTTATAGTAGTTTTCCATCCAGCAGTACTGCGGAAGCACAAAAGTGGCGACAGGCTCATAGCCGGCCTTCTCCATCTGTTTTATCTTAACTGAAGTGAAATCTATTTCCGGATAAGCATTTGTCCAGTACTCTTTAATGGCTTTTGGCGGGTTTCCCCTTAACCAGGTAACCTCGGATACAGCCAGATAACCTCCCGGTTTGAGAAATCTTTTCCATTCATTTATACCTCTTTCGAATCCGATATGATAAATAGAGCCCTCTGCCCAGATGAGGTCAAACTCCTCATCGCGGAAGGGAAGATTGTCCATTGAGGCAACTATGCCCTCGATTCTTTTACCAAGACTGTTTTCCCAGATTCTCTCCTTCAGCTTTTCAATCATCTGAGGGATAAGATCCACGGCCATAATTGAAGACTTTGTATTTTCCCTGAGTGTTTGGGTCTGACCTCCGGTTCCGCAACCGATATCGGCTATTTTGGTGTTTTCATCCATCGGTCCTACGAATTCCAGAGCCTTGATTGTCATTTCGACTGCTCCCGGTCCCTGACGGTCAATACGCTTGAAAAAATCTGTGATTAGATTGAAATCTATAACTGGTGTAAGACACTCGTTTTTATTTGATTTATTAGTTTCCATTGTGTTGTGTAAATGTTGTCATCCATCCGGTCTGTCCGGAATGTATAATTATTTGTAATGTAGAATTAATCCTCACCGATCAGTGAGGTTTTATAGGAGCCGTATATAATACTCCCGCAAATTCAGACCACTGGGTAAATTTAATAAAATGATTAATTTTACTCGTATGAACACAAGCAGGAAAAAACACAGTGCCGCTTTCA
>SABC01000105.1 GCA_009929175.1 Bacteroidia bacterium
CCGGCCGTACCATCATGCGATTGCTCCAAAAAGTTTACGAAAGCCGATTCCCTCATACCCTCTAAAAACAGGGCGTAACGGGATATCGGGAACTGCTGTAGGTAAAGGCTTTTTCTGGGTTATTCAGTGTTCCACTTCCTTGAGTGTTAAACACATCACTAAGGCGTTTGCCCAAGACTTCGATATAGTCTTGTTCAGTCGGTAAAAAAACGGATAACTGTTTTCGTGAGGCCCTGGGATTATTGCAAATAAACTCACAAAACTCTTTTCGATGTTTTAGCAGGGACGGACTATGCTCAAAGAGTTCATGGTATAAACAGTTTACTATTGTTGGGGTTATTTCTTCTCGTTGTTCGCTCCAGTAGTTAATAGCCTCTGACAAAGGTTGGACAAATTCTTCCGGATTCTGTCGTATTATGCTTCGAGCAAGTGAATGGAAAAGCAAGATGTCAAGGCGGTTCTTTGACTGTATAAGCTGGAGGCAAAGATCCTTATCCTCGACAGTAACAAGTCGCCTGACAGCATCGATCCGCCGAGGATCCTGTAATTCCCTCTCCAGTTCATCTCTATCCCACGACGCATGCTCATTGTTTCTAATCGCCTGAAGGAACTGTTCGTTGCTGAGATTTTTAACAGACATGATTTATCCCCCCAGGTAAATTTTTCTCAGATCGTCACTTTTACTGATTTTTTCTGGAGTGCCGAAAAATGCCACTTCACCAAGATTGAGCACATAGGCACGGTCAACGACCTGCAAAGCCATTTTGACATTCTGCTCGACCAGCAGAACGGCAACACCAAGCCGGTTTATTGTCTTCAACATATCGAAGACTGTCTCGACCATCTTGGGTGCCAGGCCCAGTGAGGGTTCATCAAGCAGAAGCAATTTCGGTTCAATCATCATGGCGCGGCCGAAGGCCACCATCTGCTGTTCGCCACCGCTTAATTTTCGCGCAGCCTGTTTTTTATTATCCGCCAGGAACGGAAAAAGATCAAAAACCTTTTGTTTTCTCAAAAAAACTTCTTTTGGCTTCTTTAGGACATAGCCACCCATATCCAAGTTTTCTTCAACAGTCAGAGCCCCAAAGAGTTTACCTTTTTCAGGGATATAGCCAATCCCAAATCGCACCAACTGGTTCGCAGGCTCATGAACGATATCACGCCCCTCAAATATGATTTTTCCACTCTTTATTTGGAGTTCTCTGAAAATAGCTTTGAGAACCGAAGACTTCCCGGCACCATTGGGACCTAACAGAGCGACAATTTCCGCAGAGTCCACAAACAGATCAATACCTCGCAGAGATAGCAAGGAGGGGTCCGAATAATAGGCCGAGAGACGGTCGATTTGTAATATCATTGTTTTACCCCAGGTACGCCTTGATGACTCCAGGGGCATTTTTAATTGCTGCAGGGGTTCCTTCCGCTATTTTCACTCCGTGGTCAACAACAACGACCCAGTCAGCCAATTCAAAAATAAAAGGAATGTTGTGCTCAATGAAGAGAATCGTCATTCCCCTCTCCCTAGCAAGGAAGAGAATGTAGGTTTTAATGCGATCAATCATAATCGGGTTCAACCCTGCGGCCGGTTCATCCAACAGGAGAAGTTCAGGGCCGGTTAAAGCCGCTCTAAGGATTTCCACAAGTTTTGATTGGCCATAAGAAAGGGCCGAAGCAGGGGAGTTGATTTTCTGATCGAGTTGTACCCCTTTCAAGGCCTGGGAAATCTCCTCTAAAAGATTTCTGGTGTTGTGGCTAATCTCTTTTCTCTGAATAAAACTCGCAAAAAGCCCTTCATATGCTCTTTGACTCTTTGCCATGAGGAGATTCTCGCCAACAGTAAGCGAACGGAACAGCTTTACTTCCTGGAATGTGCGGGAAATCCCCCGGCGCACTATGTGATAAGGGGCAACATTGGAAATTGTTTGTCCCCGCCAAGAAATCACCCCCCCTGTAGGACGAAGAAACCCGGTTATTAGGTTGAAAATTGTCGTCTTGCCTGCACCGTTAGGACCAATTAAAGCTGTAATTTTCCCCTCAGGTAATGTCAGGTCAAAATCATGGACAGCTTTGATCCCGCCAAACTCCCTGTTGAGTTTACTAATTTTAAGGCTCATCCTAGCTTGACTGTCCCCATCAGTCCTCTTGGCCTGATATACATAACGGCAACAAGCAGGGCGCCATAGAACATCTGTCTTAAAAGGGCGGAGTCCCCATCCGGAAAACCGACAAAACGTAAAATTTCCGGTAGGCTGACCAGAGAAAATGCTCCGATAATTGCACCCCCAGTACTCCTTAATCCCCCCAGCAATACCATAGAGAGAATCATAATGGATTCATTTATGGAAAATTGAGAGGGATTGATATAACCCGACCAGCCGGCGTACAAACCGCCAGCGACACCAGCCCAAAAAGTGGAAACACCAATAATGGTAAGCTTGAAAACAGAGGGATTTCTTCCAAGAGCGGCAACACCATCTTCATCTTCGGCTATGGCGAACAGTACCTGCCCAAATGGAGATTTCTTAATGAAAAATCCGCTGCAGGCGCAGAGCAACAAAACAAACAGTAAGAGAAGTAAATAGTTATGGTCGCTTTTTATAGGCAGGGAAAACACTTCAGGGGAAGGGATGGCTGTTATTCCGCGAGGGCCTTCAGTAATGGTATCTGCATTGACTAGTGTATTTTTGAATATTTCACCAAAGCCTAATGTCGCTATTAAAAGATAATCCCCTTTTAACCGGAGAGTCGGAATGCCGACGAGACAGCCACTCAGGGCTGCAAGGAAGGCACCAAACATTAAGGCAGGCCAGAAAGGCACCCCTGTCTTTACTGTCAGTAGGGCGACACTGTAGGCTCCTATGCCATAAAAGGCGGCATGAGATAGAGAGAGCACTCCTGCATAACCGCCTGCCATGTTAAGAGAGATGGCAAGAATACTGTAAAAGCAACCCAAAATAAGAATATTCGATAAATAATAACCCACTCTTACTTTTCCCCGAATATTCCTTGAGGTTTACATATGAGAATTACAAGTAAAATTACAAAACTGATGCTGTCTTTATATTCACTGGAAATGTACCCGGCGCCAAGATTTTCTGCAATCCCGATACAGAAACCTCCAACAGCGGCTCCGGGAACAGATCCGATGCCCCCAAGTACTGCGGCTGTAAAACCTTTAAAACCAGCAAGTATTCCCATATTGGGGTGTATATTTTGGTCGAAGCCAACAAGTATTCCAGCCACTGCCGCCAGCAAGCCGCCAATGCCAAAGGTTATCTGAGAAATACGATCAGTATCAACTCCGACATAACCAGCCGATAATCTATTTTCTGCTGTTGCACGGATCGCTTTGCCGACCTTGGTGCCTTTCAGAAATATTGCAAGGGTCAGCATGAGCGCAAGTGATGTGAAAACCGTCGCTACTTGAATGGGAGTAATCGAGGTTCCCGCTAGGTTCAAAGATGGCTGATATCCTGAGCCTTTGAGCAATGAGTGGGTCTGCAACCCAAAGAGCAGCATAACCAGGGCCTTTAAAAAGGTTGATGCGCCAATTGTCGTTATGAGCGGAACCAGCCTGGATGAGTTGCTGAAGCGGCGGTAAGCGACTTTTTCTAGAATCAGAGCAAGAAAAACACCAGCGATCAGGGCAAGTGCAAAAGATACTCCCATGGGCCAGCCGATAACCGTATAAAAGAAATAAAAACAATATGCTCCACAGAGATACAGTTCACCATGGGCAAAATTTATAAATTTGCCAACCCCGTAAATCATCGTGTAACCAATAGCAATCAGGCTGTACACCCCACCTGCTATAAGACCATTTATTATCAATTGAGATAACACTTAACCTCCATCGCAAAAAAAAGGGCAACAGAATTCCCTGTCACCCCTTGTAATAAAAACAAGCCGAACACATTATTTGATTTGCTTGTATTCGCCATCTATGATTGTAATTACTGAGAATTTCTTTGTGGTCACATCACCATTACTGTCAAAACCTATTAAGCCGGATGCACCGCGATATGCCTTAACCCCATAAAGAGCGCGCTTAATTTTATCTCCATCCGCTCCAGATTGCCTTATCGCATCAGCCAAAAGGTAAACACAGTCATAACCCGCGGCAGAAGTATAACTTCCATCCTCATTGTACTTGGCTTTGAATTTTTCCAAGTAACTTGTATACTCTTTCTCCTCCGACTCGGCTGGCATGGCGAAAATAACACCATTCGCGGTAGTTCCCGCTGTATTAAGTATTGCTTTTTCACTGAAATTATCCGCTCCGACTATCTGAGCTGAAACATCAATCTCCTTTGCCTGCCGCAAGAAAGCAGGAGATTCATCTGGATAAAGAGGAATATATATAAAATCCGGGTTCAAGGTTTTAACTTTTACCAGTTGTGTTCTGAAGTCTTGTGCTCCTGGTGCCAAGCCTTCGGCAGCCACAATTTTTCCACCTGATTTCGTAAAACTTTTTTCAAAGGCATTTTTCAGCCCACTGCCCCACTCGTCATTTGTGAAAACGATGGCACCCTTCTTGAGTCCCTGTTTATGCACAAAATCAGCGGTAACAACCGCCTGGAATGTATCGGAAGGAGATACACGGAATACATAATCACCCGCATCAGTCACTTTTGCCCCTGATGCTGAAGGAGAAAGTAAGACCATTTTGTTCGTGTTTGCAGTATCGGCTATCGCAAGGGTGCAGGCGGTTGTTGTGGCCCCAATAACCGCCGTGACTCTATCGATACCGATCAATTTCTTTATGGCGCTGGTCGCTTTGTTGGGATCCATTTGTGAATCTTCATAGATAACCACTAAATTTTTACCACTGATACCGCCAGCCTTATTTATTTCCTCAACAGCCAGCTTGATACCCTTCATCTGAGCATTGCCATAGGAGGCCGCAGGTCCTGTGAGTGGTCCTATGAAGCCAAATCTTATAGCCTTCTCATCTTCTTTATTGGCATTGCATCCGGCAATCACAAAAAGCACTAATGACACAATTATTGTTTTCATTAGCGGTAAAGATATTTTGCTATAAGTTATACTTTTCATGTTATTTTCTTAGAAGCACAAGGGGTAAATTCAAGTTCCTTTTCTGAACATGCAACAATAATCTGCGTTCAGCAGGAGCATATGATGGTGGCGTCACGGTTAAAAAAAATGAATCCGCCTCGTCCGCAGAATCTGTGGGTAGGTGGTTGATAATTAGCCCCAGAACCTGAGCCCCGCCGGAGGTGAAAGGTGTGGGGCGCCTGCCGCCCCGTCA
>SABC01000106.1 GCA_009929175.1 Bacteroidia bacterium
AGTTATTGCAGAAGACGAAAAGCTCATCCGCACAGGCATCGCTGAGTCTATCGACTGGAATGCACTTGATGCCGAGGTAGTGGGTCTTGCTAAAAACGGCACTGAGGCATACAGCCTAATTGTAAAGCATGACCCTGACATCCTACTTACTGACATCCAGATGACAGGAGGGGACGGCTTGGAGCTCATACGACTGGTCAATGGGTCCCACCCTGACATCAAGATAATCATCATCAGTGGCTATAACAACTTCTCCTATGCACAGAGGGCTATCCAGCTGGGGGTAAAGGAGTATATCCTCAAACCGATTGATCTTGACCAACTCTTCGGTACACTGGAAAAACTGGTTGATGCCATCAAAGCAAAAAGACTCCAAAAGGATGAGTATGAACGATATTCATCCTTTTTCGAGGAGTACAGAAAGTTACTCATCAGTGATTTTTTTCGAGACTTGGCTTTTGGTACCCTATCCCAAGCAGAGATTGATCGTGCTGTCATTGGCTACGAATATCCCCATGCACAACTGCCCCACATACCGGTCGTACTCTATGCTGAGGTCAGCACCCCCAATCCAAGCAGCTCATTATATCAGGCTATCGAAAATGGACTGGTGCCCTACCTTTCTCGGTATGGGTTATGCATAGAGAGTATCTTTTCAATCCCAAGCGAAATATTCTATAGGGAGATCACTATAGTATTTTCACTGACCAACACGCAACCAGATACTTTAAGCATGATAACTGATATCAAGAGTATGATGGATACGATCGCTGAATGTACTCTTCTTGGCGTGGGTTGTGGTGAAGTTACCCATACCCTGTTCGACCTGACATTCTCCTACCACAATGCAAAGATTTATGCTCTCTATGCAATGATCCTAGGTTTTAATGTGAGGCAAAAAAGCTCACAGGAAGTACCCTTCCATATCCCCCACTCTATCACTGAGACATTCAAGGAAATCTACGATATTCTCTCCAACACTGATCAAAAACCCTTAAATGACTATTTGGGTAAGTTGGAAATTGCATGTAAAGCAGAGGATGTCCCTCCAGAGCAGATACAAAAGGGCCTGCTAAACATCCTAATCTGTGTAATCTCTTCAGGTGACGAATTAGGCATCCCTGTAAGAAAATTCTTCCCTGACCTCATGACGATGTACCGATTCAGCAATCTGAAAAACAGTGAGGAGTTATTCCGCAAGATTTCTTGGGCCTGTCACCTTATCTCCAGTCAGAATGTAACCAGGGAAGATCATCTGAGCGTCGACTTGATGAAAAAAGCCAAGAACTATATCCTCACATCTTTTGATAACCCGCGGATCTCCTTGGAAACCGTTGCAGAGTATCTTGGTCTGACGGCAGGGTATTTTAGCCGACTCTATAAAAAAACGTATGAGATGACCTATATTGAACATGTGACCCAACTTAGGATTGAGAAAGCCAAAACCATGCTCAAAGAGCAAAAGACCATAAAGATATCCGCTATAGCGTCGAGTGTAGGGTATAACTCCCCTTCATATTTCAATTATATTTTCAAGAAGGTTGTGGGACAGACACCTAAGGAATATCAGAATGAGCATGGTCTGTAATCTGATTTTCCTCCTCTGAATATATGTGATGGCACAGATTGCAGGTGAGAAAAGCGCCCAACTTGGTGAGATATTGCTGATGCCAGGCAAACAGAAAAGGGACCATCGCAGATATAATTTGCGGTGGTCCCTGAGAGTTGTTATAAGTTTAATTAGAACTTTGCAACGTTGGAAAGCTCAATCACGTTTACGCCTGTATCGACATATTTGTAACCGCCGAGGTCTTTACCATTGAAGAGGTCAACCATTGCATACACACCCTTGTAACCCATCTGGTAAGGGTTTTGGCCCATGATGCAAAGAAGAGCTCCATCCTTGATTAGCTGTTTGTTTGTGTCAGACGCGTCTGATCCACAAGCAATAACTTTTATCCCAGCTGCAAGTGCTTCCTTAGCAGCGTTTCCAGCACCAACGGTAGAACCTTCGTTGGAACCATAAACTGCCACACAACCTTGGGCAATGTAGTTATCAGCAATTTCTTTTGCTCTTGTTGCATCACCATCACAGTACTGTGTTTCAAGAAGAGTATAACCTTGGCCTTCAAAGGCATCCCTAAATCCATACTCTCGCGTGTTACATGATTCTGTAGCCTTGTTTACACCGATAATACCGATCTTACCAGACTTCACACCTTTTTCTTTGAGTTCTTTGAGAAGCCTCTCTCCAATTTTTTTCCCGCCTTCCCTATTATCAGTAGCGAAAAGTCTTAGTGTATCGAAGTTAGCAGGGGAATCAACATACATGATTTTAACGCCAGCCGCTTGGGCTTCTTTAAGAGCCGCAACTGGTGCATCTTGTGCGTTGGCGGCAAGAAGGATACCATCTTTACCAGCCGCAACAGCGTTGTTGATTTTTTCAATCTGCTTGTTGTCATCCTTTGTATCAGGTGAGTCGAAGGTGACCCTTACCCCAAGTTCCTTGGCCGCATCCTTGGCACCTTCAAAACAAGATACCCAGTGCTGATCCATTGAGTCCATCGTAATAAGACTAATGTTCCAGGTTTTTGTGCCTGACGCTTCCTTGGCTCCAGCTGCGAAAGCTACAGTCACGAGGCAAATCAAGAAAACTACCAATAGCGATTTTTTCATACATTTTCTCCTCTTATATTTTCATTGCTATGCAATGATTTTTTTACTTTCTGCGAGTTTTGGTTTCCTATTCCTGACGATGATATCAAGAAGGACTGCTACAATGATTATGATTCCGATCACAATATTCCGAATTGCCACAGGAGCATTAGCAAACTGTAGGCCGTTCTGGAGGACTGACCATATACATGCACCAACTACTGTCCCGATCAGTTTTCCTGCACCACCAAGGGTTGAAACACCTCCCATTACAGAAGCTGCTACACCATACATCTCATAGCTGTTGCCAGCATCCATGGCACCCATGCCTGCAGAACAACACTGCGAGATACCTACTAAGAAACTACAGAATGCCGAAACAAGATAGGCGATGGTCGTTGTCCTTAGAACGTTGACACCCGAAAGTCTTGAAGCTTCAGGATTTGAACCCAACGCATACAGATATCGCCCGCTCTTGGTCCTGTTAAGAAAGAAATTCAGCACCAAAAACACTGCAAGGGCAATCCAGACTCCGTTATAGATTCCTAGCAATTTCCCATAATAAAAAAAGTTCCTGAACTTTTCGACTGCTACTGCTGTGCTTTCAATTGTGTTTATTGCCCCAGTGTTGTAATTATTGTTTACAATTTGTGCAACACCACGACCGATTGTCATAGTGCCCAGGGTAGCGATGAAAGGAGGCAGTTTGAAACCAGCTACCAGATAACCATTTACCAGGCCAAATACCAGGCTTACGATCAAGGTGAGAAAAGCTGCTAGCCAAGGATTCATACCTTTTGTCATGAGGGTAGCGCTTAACATGGTCGAGACACCAACCACAGAACCGATTGATAGGTCAATGTTACCGGTGATCAGAACAAATGATTGCGCAATTCCGATAAGAATGATTGGTGCAATCTGCCTGAGCAGATTGCTGATATTTCTCTGGGAAAAAAACAGAGGATTGATGATACCAAACGCAATACAAAGTACGATTAGTCCAAAAGTTACCGTGAATACCTGTCCCATTCCCGGTTTTGTAAGCTGTCGCCTAATAAAATTTTTACTTTCCATATTCCCTCAACTCAATTTGCAATTTTATTTTCAAAACGTGTTGCGAGTGTAAGAACTTTTTCCTGTGTTGCTTCTTCTTTAGAGAGCTCACCGGTAATCCTGCCATCACACATAACTATGATCCTATCTGCCACACCTATTACCTCAGGCAGTTCTGAAGATACGAAAAGGCACCCGATTCCTTCCTGCTTAAGCTTGTTCATGAGAAGGTAAATTTCAACTTTTGAAGCAACATCAATCCCACGTGTAGGCTCATCAAACATCACCATTTTGCTGTTACGAGAAAGCCACTTCCCAATAACCACCTTCTGTTGGTTTCCTCCAGAAAGATTTTCTGCATTAACATCAATGTTTGTAAGCTTGATGCTCATCTCCTTGACGGATAACTCAGACATCTCGCAGTCCTTCTTAAGATTGACGATTCCAGCCTTGTTTGAAATGAGATCAAGATTCGGAAGACTGATATTCTCCCTCACTGGAAGCTTGATGCACAAACCATCTTTTTTCCGATTTTCAGGCGCAAGGACAATACCTGCTGTGATTGCATCCTTTGGGTTGTTTATCGTAACTTCCTTACCTTCGAGAAATATTTGGCCACTTTCCTTTGGGTCAGCGCCGAAGATGGCTCTAGTGGTTTCTGTTCTTCCTGCGCCCATGAGTCCCGCGATTGCAACAAGCTCCCCTTTGCGGACATTGAAGGAAACATCACGGACCATTCGGCCAGCATTGATATTTTTTACCTCGAAAATAACATCTCCCACTTCACATTCAGTATGAGGATACTTTTCCTTTATCTCTCGACCTACCATTTGGGCAATGATTCCATCCATGGTAAAATCTTTGTAGTCCCCACTTGTGATAAATTGTCCATCTCTCATGATTGTGACACGATCTGCTATATTGGTGAGCTCTTCAAGCTTATGTGAGATGTATACAATGCCACAGCCTGTGGACTTCAGATTCCTGATAATGTTGAAGAGCTCATCTATTTCCCTCGATGTGAGAGCGGATGTAGGTTCGTCCATTATGAGGACCCTTGCATTAATTGAGAGTGCCTTAGCGATTTCAACCATCTGCTGTTTTGAAACCTGCAAGCTCTCAATAATCGTTTCAGGATCAATCGATACTCCAAGTTTTTCAAGAATCGTCTTAGCATCTTTGTTCATCTTTTTAGTATCTACCAAACCATACTTTACCGGTTCTCTTCCCAAAAAGATGTTCTCCGCAACGGTGAGATGCTGACACATGTTGAGTTCCTGGTGGATAATGGCTATGCCTTTTTCACTCGCAATCTTTTGGGTCATATGTGGAATGAGTTCCCCGAATACGGTAATATCACCATGATCTTT
>SABC01000107.1 GCA_009929175.1 Bacteroidia bacterium
CCCAGGCCTGAGCCCTCCTCATTGCCGGTGCCAAAACTTGTAAAATGGGTATCTGTCTTGAATAGAAGTTTTTGCTTTTCTTTGCTGATACCGGCTCCGTTATCATGAACATCCAACACTACCCTGTCCTCCTCTTCCCTTACAAATACATCCACCTCCGAATTGTCATAACTGAATTTGACAGCATTGCTTAACAAGTTGCGCAATGCAGTTTTAGCCATGTCAATATCTATCCTTGCCACACGGTTTGTAGTGCCGCTCAGGTTGATCTTAATGTTCTTGAGCCTCGCCACACCACGGAATACCTCCACAACCCCCGTAACCAGATGCATTATATCAACGTCATCCTGGAAGACTGTATTCAGGCGGCCCGTCTGGCTTTTTGTCCACTTGAGCAAGTTGTCAAGCAAAGTAAAACTATCGTCGGTAAGACGATTGGCCATTATCAAAAGATCGTACATCTCAGGATCGACACTCTCCTTACTGATTCCGTTAATCAATACCTCCATCACCATCCTTATGGAGGCAATAGGCGAACGCAGGTCGTGGGCTATTACGGAGTAGAGTTTATCCCTGCCAATAATTGTCTTCTTGAGCTCCTGTGTCTGCCTCTCTATTGTTTTCTTGGCATGTATCAGCGAAATCTGGTGATTGATCCTGGTAAGCAGCTCATCTTTGTTGAAAGGCTTGGAAACATAGTCGGCAGCCCCCAATTTGAAACCCTGTACAATGTCCTCTGTAGAATTCAGGGCCGAAAGGAAAATAATGGGAAGTTCTTCTTTACCGGGAATCTCTTTGAGCCTCTTTGCCACCTCGTGCCCGTCCATGATTGGCATCATGATATCCAGCAATACCAGGTCGGGATTTTCCTTCATTATAACCTCAAGGGCATCCCTGCCATTGAAAGCCGACAGTGTCTTGTATCCTGCCTTGGAAATGAGCAGTTTGAGGAGCAGCACATTGGCATCTACATCGTCCACTATCAATACTGTATATTCCGAATTGTTAATCTCCATGCGATCTTAGTTTAAAGTTGGTCAAGATTCCTGAAGTATTCTATTGTTTTGCTGAGTCCCTGGTCGAGCCCTGTCAAAGGCCTCCATCCTAGGAGGTCGCGCGCAATTGAAATATCGGGTTGCCGTTGCTTAGGGTCGTCCATCGGAAGCTCCATGTGGACAAACCCCGAAGAAGAGCCGGTCAACGCGACAACCCTTTGGGCAAGCTCCTTGATTGTAAACTCCTCGGGGTTTCCTATGTTCACCGGACCGGTAACTTCGTCTCCGGTAGCCATCATCCTCAGCATCCCCTCCACAAGGTCGTCAATATACTGGAAACTGCGGGTTTGACTACCACCTCCGTAGAGAGTTATATCCTTGTTTTGAAGAGCCTGCACAATAAAGTTGGAGACAACCCTCCCGTCGTTGGGGTGCATATTGGGCCCATATGTGTTGAAAATCCTTATTATTTTTATTTTCACCCCATTCTGACGATAGTAGTCCATGAAAAGAGTTTCGGCGCACCTCTTTCCCTCATCGTAGCACGACCTGATCCCGATTGGATTCACATTACCCCAATATGCCTCTGTTTGAGGATGGACAACAGGATCGCCGTAAACCTCACTTGTCGAAGCCTGCAATATTTTGGCCTTTAATCTCTTTGCAAGACCAAGCATATTGATTGCTCCCATTACCGAGGTCTTCACGGTTTTGATTGCGTTATACTGGTAATGTACCGGAGATGCAGGACAAGCGAGGTTGTAAATTTGGTCTACCTCGGCATGGAAAGGCTGGGTAACATCGTGCCGGATCAGTTCGAACCTTGGATTGCCCATCAAATGAACAATATTCCTCTTGGAACCTGTAAAGAAATTATCCAGGCAGAGAACCTCATTGCCCTCGTCAATCAAACGGCTGCAAAGATGGGATCCGATAAATCCGGCCCCTCCGGTAACGAGGATTCGCTTCATTGTGATGATAGTTACTGAGTGTGATGAACAAAGATAAATAAAAAATATCTTTATAATGGTTATCTTTGGGTCAAATGTAAAATCCAATGATCAATATACAGGCAAAGATTCACGACCGTTTCACGATCGAGTTCAAGGTAGGGTTCAATGCCGACAGGGAACAAACTGTCAATAAATTTTCAATGAGCACTTGGCTGTTCATCCCCTACAGTCTCGACATCAACGCATCTACTTACACCAAAGACCGCTTTTACAGGGATTTGCGAACCAACACCCGGCTCATCACCCCAGTCTACCTGCTTGGCGAAATAGCAAAGGGAAGGGCAGAGCCTCTTGAACTGCTAAAGAGCTCCATCCGGAGATTGGCCGACAATCCCGACAAAAGAAACACCGGGGACTACGAATACAACATAAAAATGTTTGCGGCAATTTTCAAAAGCTCGGTCCGCAACCAAATATTCTATATCCTTAAACCCCCAGCCGAGGTTGACCGCCTGGACCTGTGCAGGGAACTTGTGACAGACATCTCCGACATATTAACCTCCTACCGTTCCCTCTACAGGATGATCAGCATACCCACCCTGTCTCGGGAGTGTTTTGACTACTTCCTTTTTGGAGACGAGTTCATGAGCAACATAGTGCACAAACAACTGTTCCGCCTGGTAAACCACCTGAAAGAGGAACACAACAGTATTTATGCAGAGGCACACGAAGGTATACTGGATTTGCTTGAACAAGAGATAAGTTACCGCAAAAGCCGTGGTTACCCGGTCATAGACAAAAAAAGCCCCGACGGAAACCGCGACCTTGTTTACCGCTCCGGTGCCCTTAAAAAATACATCGAAAGTGAGCTATTCCTCAATACCGCAAAGAAAAAGGACGGGGTATTCGTAGAGCAGATCTACTACAGCGTTGCCGCCGGAATCTCCATGATTTTTGCAACAGCCATAGCCTTTTCGTTTCAGCAAAAATACGGCAATTTTACCATGCCGTTGTTTGTTGCCCTGGTTGTGGGCTATATGCTCAAAGACCGTATCAAGGAGTTGTCGCGCTACTATTTTGCCCACAAACTAAAGGAAAAGTATTTCGACAATAAGACCACTATAAGTATAAACGAGCATCCGGTAGGCTGGAGCAAGGAGGGAGTCGACTTTATCAACGATCACATGGTTCCCGGTGAGGTCCTACGTATACGTAGCCGCACACCCCTGCTGGAGGCCGACAACCGCTACACCGAAGAGAAGATTATTCTTTTCCGCAAAATTCTGGAACTGGACAGGGAGCAACTGGACCTAAACTCCGAGTATTATATTTCGGGGATAAACGACATCCTGAGGTTCAATCTCTCGTCTTACCTACAAAAAATGGACGATCCCGAAGTCCCATTGTACATACTTTCCAAGGAGAACGGTTACCAGCAGATCACCGGAAGCAAGGTCTACTACCTCAATTTTGTTATGCAGTTCCGCTACAACCAATACGAATCTTTCAAAAGGTACAGGATTGTCTTTAACCGCAACGGTATAATAGAGATCGAAGAGCTGCTGTAAGCCCCAAAACTTTATGCCCCTGAGTTTGTTAATAAAACAAACAAGAATTATAAACTACAAAAAAACAACATTAACATGACCGACCAAGAAATAGCCCGCAAGGTACAGATGAGACCTATCGGCGAAATTGCCCAAAAGCTTGGGATTGACCCCGAAGAACTTGAACTTTATGGCAAATACAAAGCCAAGTTGTCCCATAAATATATAGACCGGACCAAATTCGGAAAGCTCATATTGGTTTCGGCAATCTCCCCTACACCTGCAGGTGAGGGAAAGACTACCGTTTCCATAGGCCTTTCACAAGCCCTCAACAGGATAGGCAAACGCTCTGCGGTAGTCCTCAGGGAACCCTCTTTGGGGCCTGTATTCGGCATCAAAGGTGGTGCAACCGGAGGTGGTTATTCACAGGTACTTCCCATGGAAGACATAAACCTTCACTTTACCGGTGACTTTGCCGCCATCGAAAAAGCCCACAACCTGCTATCGGCTCTTATAGCCAACAACATCCAAAGTAAAACACGCAATTTGAACCTCGATCCCAGGACCATTACCTGGAAACGGGTAATGGACATGAACGACCGCTCGCTAAGGCATATCGTAGTAGGGCTTGGCGGCACTCAAAACGGGATTCCTCGCGAAACCGGGTTTGATATCACCGCTGCCTCGGAGGTTATGGCAATCCTCTGCCTCGCAAAGGATATGGAAGACCTCAAAAAGAGGCTTGGCAATATTTTCATAGGCTTTACCTTCGAAAAGAAACCCATTTATGCCCGCGACCTCAATGCCCACGGGGCAATGGCAGCTCTTCTCAAAGATGCAATCAAGCCCAACCTGGTACAGACCATTGAGGGCACACCTGCCCTAATCCACGGAGGACCCTTCGCAAACATAGCCCAGGGTACCAACTCGGTACTTGCTACCCAAACAGCCCTTTCACTCACCGACTACACTGTTACCGAAGCCGGCTTCGGTTTTGACCTTGGTGCAGAGAAGTTCCTGGACATCAAATGCCGCAGTGCCAAGTTATCACCAAACGCAGCTGTGCTGGTAGCCACAATCAGGGCACTAAAATACCACGGAGGGCAGTCACTCAAAGAGATCCAGACACCCGGAGTGGAATTCCTCAAAAAAGGCATAGCAAACCTTGAGAAACACGTGGAGAACATCAAACAGTTCAGTCTCGCTCCAGTAGTTGCAATCAACCGGTTTACAACAGACACTCAGGAAGAGATCGACTTTGTGAAAGATTTTTGCAAAAGCCATGACATACCTGTTTCTGTTGTGGATGTTTGGGGCAAAGGGGGAGCCGGCGCCGAGGAGTTGGCCCATATGGTTGTTGAGGCCGCCGCAACATGCTGCCCGAACTTCCTTCCTCTCTACCCGCTTACAGACTCTGTACAGCAAAAAATAGAGACAATTGCCAAGAAAATATATGGTGCAGAGGCTGTGGATTATACTCCAAAGGCAAAAGCACACCTTGCCAAGATTGCCTCACTCGGGCTTGATGGTCTTGCCATCTGTATGGCAAAAACCCAAAAATCCCTATCCGACAATCC
>SABC01000108.1 GCA_009929175.1 Bacteroidia bacterium
AACTGCACTCCCGGTATCTCCCGAAGTAGCTGCAAGAATCATTCTCTCTTTGCCTGACTCGTTGGCAATATTGGTTAATATCCCTGCCATGAACCTTGCACCCACATCTTTGAAGGCAAGGGTAGGCCCGTGGAACAGCTCCAGGACTTTAAAGTCATTACCGAGGTTCTTCAACTCTATTTCAAAATCAAACGCTTTGTCAATAATGCTCTTTAGCCCTGTATAACTGAACTCCTCCCCGAGAATCTTTATGGCTAACTCCAAGGCTATTTCCGGGAATGACATTTTAGAGGCTTCGGTAAAAAAAGAGGGATCCATTACAGGCAACTCCATAGGGACAAAAAGCCCCCCCTCGGGTGGGATTCCCAGGATTACTGCCTCTTTAAATGTGAATATTTGAGATTTATTGATTGTTCCGTATAGCTTCATTATCTCTTATCTTATGTACAATACTTTAGGGCCTTGTTTGTTGATAGGTGAGAGATATATGTCAAATCCAATATCACCTTTAGAAAGTAGATTGCTGATTGCTTCTGCAATATTCCTGGCTCTTTCCAATCCGTCCGAAAGTGCGAAGACAGATGGTCCGGAACCAGATATTGAACAACCAACGGCTCCGTTATCCAATGCAGTTTGTTTGATTTTGTAAAAATCAGGGATCAATCCTGCACGGTAAGGTTCGGCAACAACATCATGTAGGGAACGACCAATCAATGCAAAATCTTTGTAGAGAAGACCGGCAACCAGCCCCGAGCAATTACCCCACTGCCGGACAGCATTTTTCAATGGAATTTCCTTTGGTAACAACTCCCTCGCCATTTTTGTGGAGATCTCCAGGTGAGGGTGGACTATGGTGCAATAGAGTGTTTCGGGGTAATCCAGTTTGATAATGTCTAGTGGGTTGTAACCCCTGATAAGAGTGAACCCTCCAAACAAAGAGGGTGCAACATTGTCGGCATGTACACTCCCGCTGGCAACCATTTCGCCCTTAATTGCATATGGGGTAACCTCCAATGGCGTCAGTTTCAAGTCAAAAAGCAGATTCATTGCAAAAGCGGCAGCAACAGCACTGGCAGCACTGGAACCCAGTCCACTCCCAAAAGCCATTTTCTTGTGGATCTCAATCTCAATTCCTTTCGTGATACCAAAGTCTTTTTTTATCTCAATTACCGGAACACTGGCTGTGTTGAGCGATATATCGTAAGGAAGTCTCATCCCATCCCCCGTTATCGTGGATATTGAAACGCCATCTTGTTCAACCACCCTTAGTACAACCTCGTCTCCAGGTTGTTCCAGTGCAAACCCCATAATATCGAACCCGCATCCAATGTTGGAGACAGTTGCAGGGGCAAAGACTCTGATTTCTTTGTACATTGTTAACTGTTTAAATTTTTTGAAAATATGCTGAATCAATAGGACCTTTCGTTTTTCCCCTCTACCCAGTTTATGAATGCCCTGTTGGCAACTTTGTTTCCGCCCGGGGTAGGGTAGTTTCCCGTAAAATACCAGTCACCCGTGTGTTCGGGACAAGCAATATGGAGGTTGTCTACTGTCTGGAATACAACCTTAACCTCTGCCTTGATATTTTGGTCACGGATCATCATGGCAATCTTATCGGATACTTGTTCATATGTGAAAGGAGCATAGATCTCTTTTACATAATTTTGGCACTCTATTGCGGGAAGTGACAGTTGGGAAACACACTTTTGGTAAACCTGGTCAATAACATACTCCATGTTGTTCTCCTTGAGCAATTCGATTGCAGCATTGAAGGCTATGAATTCTCCCATTCTGGTCATATCGATGCCATAGCAGTCGGGATACCTGATCTGGGGTGCAGAGGAAACTATCACTATACTCTTGGGAGAAAGAGTGTCCAAAATCCTCAGGATGCTTCTTTTAAGTGTTGTGCCACGCACTATTGAGTCGTCAATTACAACAAGATGGTCAGAGGGAGAGAGGGCCCCGTAGGTTACATCGTATACATGGCCTACCAGCTCGTCCCTGTCCGATTCCGAAGTTATGAATGTCCTTAGTTTGGCATCCTTGATTACAATTTTCTCTACCCTGGGTTCCCTTAAAATGATTTTGGCCAAGGATTCCCTCTGGTCTATAATATCGGTATTGGCAATTATATTCAGTTTTTCGTCCAGCATATATTGCTGGATTCCTTTGATCATGCCATAGAAGGCACTCTCAGCGGTGTTGGGGATAAATGAGAATACTGTATTGTCCAGCTCCCCGTAGACCGAGGCTGCAATCTGGTTTGTAAGGAGCTCTCCTAGCCTCTTGCGTTCTTTGTAGATGTTCCTGTCGTTTCCCCGTGAAAAGTATATCCTTTCAAATGAACAGCTTTGTTTGGCAAAGGGACCCCTTGCGAGAGAGATAGAGATTTCTCCTTTTTTGTTAATAACCAATGCTTCACCTGCTCCAAGCTCTTTTATCATGGAGTCATCAACACCAAAGGCAGTCCTTATGACAGAGGCTTCGGATGCTGCTACAACAACCTCATCATCGGAATAATAGTAGGCTGGACGAATCCCCCAAGGATCACGCATTACAAAAGCATCGCCGTGA
The DNA here is from genome assembly GCA_009929175.1 of Bacteroidia bacterium. GTDB lineage: Bacteria > Bacteroidota > Bacteroidia > Bacteroidales > UBA932 > Bact-08. The sequence continues at coordinate 2,578 of SABC01000108.1, forward strand.
CCAAGTACTCCGGCTACAGCATAACCACCATCCCAGTCTGCCGAACTTTTAGAAAGGACCTCTGCAAGGTCCAGGTTATCTTCGATGAGCGGAGAGATCTCCTTCTTGCTGTATCCTTGGTCCCTGTAATACCTGTATTTGTTTTGGATATGGTCATCGAGATAATAGCCAACTTTTTCCAAAAGGGTAACTGTATCGGAGTATACCCTTGGATGTTGGCCTGCATCTACAAGACTTTCAAATAATTCATCTACATTGGTAAGGTTAAAGTTGGCTGCAAGGGCAAGGTTCCGACTCCTCCAATTGCTTGCTCTTTTAAGGGGATGAACCAAATCAATATTGTTTTTTCCAAAGGTGGCATACCTTAGGTGTCCGAGGTAAATCTCGCCTAAGAAAGGGAGAGCCTCTTTTGCTTTGCAAGCATCGCCCAGCAGGGCAGGGTCATTCCCTATCTGGTTGTGGATATTGCTGAACAGATCCTGTATAGGGTCTTGTGCACACGAGCGAAAGCGGTCCATATATTTGTACCCTGCAGGCATATCCAATTTTACACTTACCACTCCGGCACCCTCTTGCCCTCTGTTGCGCTGCTTCTCCATCAAGATGTAAAGCCTCTTTAACCCATAGAGGGTACTGCCGTATTTTTCCTTGTAATACTCCAGAGGCTTTTTCAACCTGATCAGGGCAATTCCACATTCGTGGTTGATTTTGTCACTCATAAAAAAATTAATCTGCTTGTTTTATTATTCCTCGGTTTTTCCTGCCATCAACATATATATACAATGGAGAGTCAAACCTTACATGTCTTACATATTTGGTTTCATAATGGCTTGGCATGGCATCGAGTACTTTTTCATTGAACACTCCATCGTTTTTGAAAGGGTTTATTGTAAGATAACCTACTCCAAAGCTAGTGAGGTTTTGAAAAAAATGTGTGCCTTGGCTTGGTTCTATCCAAAAGTTCTCTAAGCCGCATTCTACCACTACTTTGGATTCCGATATATTGGGCCATTTAACAGGGATTCCCAACCAGGGGTCACTGGAACCCCACCTTCCAGGACCAACAAGTACGTAATGGCGGTTTCCCTCCTTAAGTATTTTGTTTATTTCATCTATCTCAGTGGCAATCTCTTTTGTCCTGGCACTGTCAAATGCACTTCTCTTAACATAAACAAGATCTTCCACCCCTTCGATTGAGCCTATTCCCAATGCTTTCTTAGCAAAAATAAGGGAATCTTGGCCCGATATGTTTTCCCAATCCAGGGATATATTATCGTTTGTATTTGTGATGGGCCTGATTTGCAAAAGACTGAATATTTTATCATGCCCGGCCGGAAGGTCCATGTTTACTGCAAATTCAATCTCTACTGCAGTGTGCATCTCTTTGTGGCATATGGTCAACAGGTCCTTCAGGATCTGGGCCAGTGGCATGGTGTCATACTTAAGTATATGGGAGAAGGTAATGATTTTCCTGCCATCTTCGCTGTTACTGTCTATTATGGATTCACTCTGCATATCCCAGGTAGAGGCAACATAATTGAGGTTACGGAAATGCTTCACATCGTTTATGTCAAACCTTTTCAAATTGATAGCATCATCTACTGATGTTTTGAACTCTTCGGGCTTTAGATCGAGTGCATACATGGCACTTTGGGTTTCCCTTAGTGCAAGGGACGGTGTTGAGAGCTGGAGGATATGTTTGGGGTGGGAGGGCGAAAAACGCAAGGTCTTGCCCCCTTCGACAACCATTTTTCCTAGTCCGAATGCCATGTTTACAATCCCTTCCTCTGCCTTCTCGGATCCTATTGGGTAGTAATTAACCGAACGGGCAACTCCCGAAATAGTGGGGAAGAAATATCCATTATCCTCGGTACCAACCAAATCTTGGAGTACAACTGCCATTTTTTCTTCACTTAATACGTTTGCAGTAGCATTAAGGTATGCCCTGCTGGAAGAAAAGTAAATTGAGGCATAAACGCTTTTTATTGCCTTGCCCAATAGCCGGAGCATCTGATCCTTGTTTTTTGTATTGGGGATCATGTAGGTAGAGTAGATTCCGGCAAAGGGCTGATGGTGGGAATCCTCAAGTTTGGAGCTGGACCTTACTGCAAGAGGCCCTGATGCAGTTGCAATATATGCCCTGAGTTCATCAACAAGGGACTCTGGCAGCCGGGAACTGACAAACTCCGACAGGATCTCTTCGTCGGAAATATCAGAGTTGATTACATACTGCAGTCCGTTTATCTTGATAAATTCGTCAAAGTAATCCGTGGTAATGACCACAGTACGGGGGATAGTGATTTTGACTCCCGGGTAGTTGTCCAACAGATTGTACTTTTGCAGCATGTTG
>SABC01000109.1 GCA_009929175.1 Bacteroidia bacterium
CCCCACGAATGCGGCAATCTCTTCCACTGTGAGCGCTAGCTCCCTGGTGCTTCCATCCCTTCTCTCTCCCACAACCAAATCTTCCGAAAGCCACACAGAGGCAGTATCTATCAGAATACCAGAATAAAAATTAGAACCATCCCCGGGAGTTCCACCTCCCGTATCGCCTCCCGGCAAAGAAGAGTGCAGGTTCACTGTAACCATTTCGGTTGCCCGGAGCAGTTTCCTGGTAAGTAAAAAGGAGTCCGAAACACTCTTCATTTTAAGGAACACCTCACCCGGGGTTAGGTACAGATAACGGCTCTCGGAATAGGGATACCCCAGCCTGCCTTTGGAATCTTCGACAAAAGCAGAGTAACCGGGAAAACGCTCCCGGAATGCCTTTGTGAAACCGAGTTTTACCGCCCCGTTGGACATCCTGCACAAAAAAGAGAGTTTGGCCACCTTCCCGCTCTCCACAACTACTGTTGCCGAATCCGAATAACAAGGCATATCAAATGCCGGAGCTTCGAAACGGACCGACTCTACCCTGACATCGTAACTGCCCGGTGACAACTTGAGCTCACCAGGCCTCTCCGAATACTTCCCACTGTAAAGCATCTCACCCGAACTCTTTTTAATGCTGAGATAAAAGCTATTGGTGTCGGGTATCTCCCTCGCATTGGAACCTGTCACCGGGACTTGTGCTGCAATTGGAGCTCCTCCGTACCCATTACCGTGGAGCAGGTTTTTCACCCCCTCCTCCCTGGCAAAGCTCAGTAAAAGGAGTCCCGGCTCCTTGTCCCTGTCATCGGTTATTGTGAGACCACTGCAAGAAGAGGTCAAAACCAACGACACAATAAACAAACCCATAATAAATACAATCATCAAAACATGGAAAAGCGCCACAGGCATGCTCTCCCTGCTTTTTTTCCTGAAAAAATCCTCCCGCCTCATATCAAAATTTATTTAATTGGTTTTCACTGCCGAAATTATAGCTATCCAATTGAAATCTGTTACAAAAAAAGATATAATTCAAAAAATATCTAATTTTAAAATTATGATTTCTAATTTTAATTAATTTTGTTAAAATTTAAACCAGACTATGTACAAAATTTCGGAACATCCCATACTTCCAATTCCAAAGGAAGATTTAGCAGAATTCCTGTTTGAAGGAAGTAAAGTTATTGGACAAAAGGGCTTTACAATCGCTGCAGCACTACATCAGGCAGGACTTGTAGTACACAAACACAGCCTTGAACACAGGGAGCGCACAATGGAGTGCGGGATTGGCAAATGCGGAGCATGCGAGATGTTAGTCGACGGCAAAGTCCGTCGTATCTGTATTACCAAGGTAGATGACGTGAAAGAGGTTAACCGTATTGACGAATCCTACCTGCCAATGGAAGAGAAGACAACCAATGGAAAAGTCAGGATTTTCAAGACAACAGTAGCCATAATAGGTGCGGGACCGGCCGGGCTTGCAGTGAGGGAAGAGCTCAACAACAACAATATACCCAACCTGGTCATAGACAATAACAGCAAAATCGGAGGGCAGTTCCTGATGCAGACCCATCAGTTTTTCTTTTTTGAAAAAGAGCAACGGTTTGGAGGAATGCGTGGTTTTGATATTGCAAACAGCCTTGCCGGCCAAGAGCAGTCAGGAATCATACTGGATTCCGTAGTTTGGGAAATCCTGGAGGGGAAAAGGCTTGTTGTAAAAGATATTGCCCGTCAGGAGATTTTTTATGTAGATGCCGGCCACCTGGTTATAGCCACCGGGGCTGTACCCTTTATGCCAGCATTCAAAAATGACGACCTCCCGGGTGTCTATACAGCTGCAGTGGTGCAAAGGATGATGAACAACGAACTAACACTGCTGGGAAAAAACATACTTACGGTAGGTGCCGGCAATATAGGTTACCTTACATCATACCAGGCCATGCAGGCAGGAGCCAACGTGAAAGCGATAATAGAGGCTATGCCTAGGGAGGGAGGCTTCCCTGTTCAGGCCAACAGGGTGAGAAGGCTCGGCATTCCCATATTGACATCACATATCCTTTTGGAGGCTATCCCAAATGAAAACCATACCGGGGTAACCGGTGCCATAATAGCCCGGTGTGAAAACTTCAAGCCTGTACCCGGCACCGAACAGATCATAGAAGGAATTGATTGTATAAATATTTGCACAGGGCTTATACCCGACAACCAGCTCTTCAAGAAAGGGGCAGAGGTTTACGGCCGCAACTGCCACGGTGTAGGGGACTCTGTCAAGATTGGAGAAGGGACCTCTGCAGTGCTCAGGGGAAAACAGTGTGCCTACGAAATAATACAAGAGTTGGGTATTAAATATGATTACGACAAATACTTGGCAATATCCAAGGAGTATATAGATTCCCAGCAACACCCGGTAAGGATACTGGACAAACCTGCCCTTCCCGGCAAAGAGAGAATGTGGTCCAAGGGTTTCGTGCAGATTGACTGTCTTTATGGTTTTGCCTGCAACCCATGCTCCTTTGCCTGTAAATACGGTGCCATAGAAAAATCATCAACCTCAACTGTACCAAAGATCGATTACGGCAAATGCACCGGATGCATGAGGTGTGTATACCAATGTCCCGGCCTTGCCATATTTGGATACCAGCTCAACAAGAACTGGCTCTTCCTGCCCATAGAGTACAAAGCCGGCGAGGGGGAAGAGGTCTTTTTGGTAAATAACAACGGTGAGATTCTTGGAGAAGGGATAATTGAAAAAATCTCCAAAAACCTTAACAAGACTAACGTAGCAAGGGTCAAAGCCACCACCTTGGAAGGAGAGGCCCTGACCGAGGTAAGGGGATTCATAATCAAGGAGAGGTATCCTGCCAAATTACAGCTGACTCCGCTTGGGCAGGAGCACGACGCCAAAACCTATATCTGCCACTGCGAAGATATTACAGTCGATAAGCTTTTGGCTGCAATAGGTGACCGTAAGGTCATTACGTCGGACGAGCTCAAACATATCTCCAGGATAGGAATGGGGGCATGCCGGGGTACCCGTTGCGTTCCAAGGGCCAAACTGTTGCTCAGACCGTACGGGATCGAAGTAACCGGAGAGCCGACCCCACGTGGTCCCATGTCCAACCTTGTCACACTAGGCGACATGAACCATACAGGTAAAGAGAGTGAAATAATAATCCCAGGCTATGACAAATGGGTGGAAAAGGTTCCTGCAATAATAGCCGGCGGAGGTATAGCCGGCTCCTCGCTATTTAGATACATGGCCCAATACGGGTTCAAACCCATACTGATTAATGACGGGCTGGGAAGTTCCTGGCGCAATATAGCCGGCGGAAGGCCTGCGTTTTCTCTCCCGGCCCTTGCCGATATTGCAAAACACAATCTGGAACTGTTCAAAGAGCTGCAAGAAAAACATGATATCGGATTCAAGCTTATCCGTTATGTGAATTTTGCCCATGACGAGTCAACATACCGATCCCTGGAGGCTTCGATGGCATGGTCCGATGCAAGGATGGTAGGTAAAAGGGATTTTGCCAAAGAGATTTCTCCCTATATCGACCCCAACCTCTCTACCTACAGCCACGCTCTCATAACAAACGACTGCTGGCAGGCCAATCCGGGACAAACCCTGGACCTTCTCAGGTACCTTGGCCGGCATGCAGGGGGTGATATCCTGGAAAACACAAGGCTAGAAGAGGTTTACAAATCAGGAAACGAATACAGGGTGGTCGTACGCACTGCAAACAACGAATACAAAGAGTACCAGACAGAGATTTTCATCAACGCCCTGGGTGCAGAGGCCGACAAGTTTGCCAAAAAACTGGGAATTGAAACCGGCCTTTATCCTGTGAAACACCAAGCATTCATAACAAAACGACTCCCAATGCTGGGCAAGGAGGGAGCCAACCTGGACATGTTGATAGACCGTCGCAAATACAAAGGATTCAGCGCTGTGTATGGGCAACAATTGGCCGAAACAGGACAGATAATCGGTTGTGCCTCTCCAATGAATGATGCAACCGAGACAGCCAAAAACCTCAAGGTCTCATCCCAGGAATTCCTGGAGGTTGTGACAGAAATGTTTTCCAACTGGATTCCCCGTCTTTCAGGGGTAGGTTTCCAGGCAGTATGGTCGGGCTACTATGTGGAACCCCGCTATATTGTGGATCCTGCACTGGGATTGTTTGCAGGAATGAGGGGGCACGGTTTCATGCTCTCTCAGTACCTTGCCAAGCTATATGTAGACAGTTTAAATGGAAAAGAGGTCCCCAAATACTTCAACGACCTCAGGCTCAACGGACCAGGCCTTAGTGAACAAGCCTTCAAATAGAGCAAAAAAAAGTATGAGGCTTTATCCTTGGATAAAAGCCTCATTACTCAACCTAAACTTAAACTATGAAAAACTTCACTATAAAAATATACAAATCCCGTGCCAAACTAATTCCATCCCTCGGATAAATTAACACAACATTTATAGTCAGGTATAAAATTTCATGAGGTCCTACCCTCTCGGATAAAACCTCACTACTTAACCTAAACTTAAACTATGAAAAACTTCAGTTTAAATTAATACAAATCGTGTGCCAAAAATCTGCAAATACATTTTTTTTAATCAACTACCCTAAGTTTTGCAAATTTCAACAGTAAAACCTTCCTCCCTCCTTGCTCAAAATCTACAATTGCCTTGAGATTGAGAGGATCCCCTTCAATAGACAAGATCTGTCCAAAACCAAACCGGTCATGTTCTACTTTTAGACCCTGTTTAAGTTTTGATACCGGGTCGGCTTGGAAATTGGGATCGGGTGGTTTGGGAGGAGGAGTTGACTGGCGCTTCTCTCGCCATACCCTTTCCCTTGGTTGGAGGGATTCTCCCCCAAAACCTCCTGTCAAAACCTTGCTGTCGGAATCGGGCCAGTTGAGGAATTGTTTGTCTATCTC
>SABC01000110.1 GCA_009929175.1 Bacteroidia bacterium
CTCCTGCGAAAACAGGAGACCATAGGTGGTTGCCATCAATAGCGTACATAAAAACTTACATAGCTTTGGATTCATGTAGCAGTATTATTTTTTTTCTTCCCCGGATTTTCCATCCTTTCCTTTGGTAACCTCCACAGCCGGGTATCCAAGTTTGTCAAGGGCTTTGACAAGAGCCTCCTTGTTGGTTTTATCGGGACTGTAAAGGAACCATATTGTCTGTTTTTCCAGGTCAATTTTCATGTCTTTGACTCCCTTCTCGTAAGGCAGTTTAGCCTCCAGTTTCTTTTGGCAGCTGGGGCAATCTACGGGTACAGAGAAAAGCACCTCAGCATCTTTCTTTACATTTTTGGACTGAGCATTTAGCCCTCCCGAAATCAAGATAAGTGCAGAGAGGATTGTGATTGAAACTAGTTGAATTGTTTTCATAACTGTTATTGTTTGGTAAAAATATAAAAAGAATGTTAATAGTTAAATTATTTCCACAACGTGAACCTGAGACCAGCATAAAATTTGCGCCCCATCAACGGGCCCCAGACTACCGAAGCATTGAAGTTCCCGCTATAAGGTGTTGAAGCATCGATTATTGCATATTTTTGTTTGTAATTTGTAAGGTTTTCAGCCCCCACATATACCTCCAGGTCTCTCAATTTTTTGGTTACCTGTCCATACAGCATACCGTAAACAGGCGATTTGTCTCCCATGCCAGCAAAATCGGGAATCCTTGAAGGTCCGTTGAGTTGGGCGGTAAAATCGAATGTCCATTTGTTCATCCTTGTGGCGTACTGAATATTGAATACTCCTTTGTAACGGCTGGTCAATGGCTTTTCTACAAGGCCTTGCCCTTTGAGGGTCACCTTTGCATCTGTGTAACGGAACGTTGCAAGCATTGTAAGACGCTCCACCGGTTCTACATTAAGGTCAATCTGGTAAGTATTGGTAAAGGACCTGCCGTCCAGGTTGTAAACAGAGATTCTCGACAGGTCGAACTCCTGGTCCACAATTACCTGTTTATTGAAATCACTCCGGAAAAAATCGAAGCTAAGGGAAGCATCCTCAAATCCAAAAGGGAAGTAGGCTGTTAGGTTAGCCCCGTAAGTCCATGCATCCTCCACATCCAGCTCGCTCCAGCCCTCTATCTTGCGCCCTGTTGAAAGCATCCCCAGGTTATCGGTTATAACGTTGGCTGTGCGAAAACCTCTGCCTGCCAAGGCTCGGAACACCAGGCTATGATCAAATGAATATTTCAGGTTTATCCGTGGTGCAACAAGCCATCCGTGAATATTATTATAGTCGGCCCTCATCCCTGCCACCAGGGAGATTTTTTCGTCCTGAGTATAGGTGTACTCACCATAGAAACCCAAAGCATTCTCATCCCTGCCTGGATAGAGGTCCCGGAACTCGTTTGCATGAAAATCCCTGAGGTGTTCTTCAATATTGTCGGCATGGAAATTTGCACCCAAAGAGAACCAGTGGTTCTGATTCATCATGTTTTGGTAAATCAGGTTAACAAACAGTGAGTTCTGAGTAGCATCATAATCCTTAAGTCCAAAATAGGAGTCCAGCTTATGGTATGAGTAGTCCACAACTGTGGCAATGTTTTGAGTATTGTCAGTGTTCAAAGGGATACCAACTTTCAAGTAACCGTTCAGACCGGTATTTTTGATATGGGAGCCCCAACTATCGGTCCCTCTTTGTTTGTTTTTGTCAAAATCCATTTGCCCTGCAAGCCTGTCATCGCTCAGTGCTTTGAATCCAAAGCGCACCTGGGTGCCGTTTTCGGCCATATACAACCACCTGTTCGAAATATTGAACTGTTTGGAGACAGGTTCGTCGCGAAATCCGTCATGATTCCCGTCATGTTTGGCAGGATCGGCCGAGTAGTGGGCAAGCGTTACTGTGCTCCACTTACTGTTCAGCTGCAATGATGAGGCAATATTTGCCTCATGCCTGAGCATATCGCTAAGGAAAAGATTTACAAACAGGGGCTGCTCTGCAGTTGGTTTGCGATGTTCCAGGTTGATCTGTCCGGATATTGCCTCAAGTCCGTTGATTACGGAGGAGGGTCCTTTGGCAATCTGGATACTTTCGAGCCATTGCCCGGGCACATATGAGAGTCCGAAGGGAGATGCAATACCCCTCATCACCGGACGGTTTTCGTCCAGCATCTGGGTATAGATACCCGACAGGCCAAGCAACCTGATCTGGCGGGCACCTGTTATCGCATCGGCATAACCCACTGTTACGCTGGCAGAGTTTTCAAAACTTTCTGCCAGGTTGCAGCACGCCATTTTACACAAACCTGCCGCCGAGATAACCTCGGTTTTAACAGGTGCGATCTTGGAAATATAATTTCCCTGTTGTCGGGTAATAACCCTTGCAGCATCCAGTTCGGCACCCTCCTTAATAACCAGCTCGGCTAAGTTGTCCGAAATACCCAGTACCAGTGTATCCTGTGTGTGCCCTACAAAGGTAGCCACCAGTGACACTGTCGGATTCTTTTCCCGGTCAAAGGAAAACCTGCCATTGTTATCGGATTCCAATACAATCTGCTTCTCAAGCCAGTATACAGATGCATAGGGCATGGGCTCCATGGTCCCATTGGGCTTTTGAACTTTTACAACGCCCGATACTGTCTGGGCCAACGATTGGCCTGCAAATCCCAAAATTATTGAGAATAGAAATAAATATTTAAAAAACTTCATATTTGATTATGGTTACAAAAAATACAATAAACAACCTATCCGACAAAACGGATGGTACGATTTAAAATTGCAATATTCTATAACCTCCACTGTGACAACAGTGGCAAAGAAAATCCAGGCAACCCTGGTGGTAACGGGGCAAACCCCGGCACCCTTTTCCAGGTACATCCGGGTAAAACTTCGTATAATTGAGGCAGTTGAGCTGAGGGTATCCCTGGGGATTGCTCCTCAATATTACTACTATTACTTTGGCCAGTAACAAGTTCTACATCTGTATCGAGATGATGTATCTCGGTTTCACAACAATTTCTGTCGTGTTTTGCCGATTTGCACCCCTGGGAATTGCAGGAGCAGTGCTTGTGGATATCGTTGCAATCCTTGTCACTATTGATGATCAGAAGGTCAGCAGAGCCGGTATGATGGCAGACGTGCACTCCGAACCCTGTAGATGCAAGCATGTACGTGCAACATAGAATCAAAGCCGTGATATATTTTACAAATCCCTTCATACCCTGCAAATATAAAAAAAAAAAGTAAGGAAGCTAGTCTTTCAACAGGTTTTCGTCGTAAAAAAAAGAATAAGCAATCAACAAAAGCAGACCTCGGATCAACGCAGCCGAAACCATAATAACCATGGCGTCTGTTATTTCAAACAAAAAACTGTTACAATAAAAAATAATAAACAGTATATTACATATGATTACGGCAGCTGCTATCGAAATTGAAAGAGAAACTGCACCCAGGAACCTTCCGTTGAACTGGTAAACGTTGGTTACAAAAAAATTCAGTAATCCAAAAGGAGACTTCTTGAAGGTTTTGTGCCATTTTGAACGGTGTAAAACAAATGCAAAAACGCAGGTTAGGATTCCTGACACCACAGACATAACTAGTAAAGTGTAAATTGCATTCATAAATATATAGTTAAAAATGTGTTTGGAAGAGATGTTTGAGCGGGAACAATATTCGTGCAAGCAACGACCTCTCTTCCGTTATTATCTCGGCCAACCCGTGCATCTCCTCCCCGAACTCCAGTTCGACAGAATAGGTGGTAACCAGCCCTGTCGCAAAATCAACAGATACAACATAAGCCCTCTCTTTGCCCCGGCTGGAAGGTATAACAGACAATGAACCAATTGTGGCTGGTACCGTACCATATTCCATATAGGGATAACTATCCAGCTTGACATTAACTTTTTGCCCCTCTTTTACTTTTCCGGCACCGGCAAGCGGGAGGTAAACCTTGCCCTGTATCTCCTTTCTTTGATTGGGGAGTACGGTAAAGATCACATCGCCGGCAACCACGTTCTGGTTTTCCTGCCAGTAGCTTGTAAAGGCAACCATCCCATCTTCGGGGCTGATAAAAAGGTTTTGCTCCTCCCAACTCCTAACAGATGACACTAATGCGGAGTATCCGGATTCGCAATCCCTTTTCAGCCTGTCCAAAATCCCCTCTCGTTCCGATTCTGTTGTAAGCAGAGATTGGGAGACTTTTAAATGATCGGTCCTGGAACGCAAAAGCTCCTCCTTAAGGTTTTGAAGGTTCTGTTCTGCAGCAAGGAAAGTGCTCTGGGCCTTTTCCATCTCTTGTTTAGATATTGCACCCTTTTCGAACAACTCCTTTTCCCTGTCATACTGCAATTTTGCAATCTGGAACTGATCTTGGGCAATCTCCACCCTGTGTTGTGAGACTCCGGACTGCTCGGCCTTGATCTCCAGCTCGGCCCTGAGTGTATTGGCCATTTTTCCATGGTAGTCCAATGAAACAAATGATTTGTACTCCTGGACGCTCTTTGCAAACCGGGAGTATGCCTCCTGCATCTCTCCCAACCCCGAAAGTGCTGGGTAGGCTTTTGTCCATCCTCGATTTTGTCCAAGCAACTCCGATAACTGTAAATAATCATCGAAATCCGCAGTGTTTTCCACAATTGCAATAACTTCTCCTTTAGCTACCCTGGAATTATTGGATACCAGTATTTGGGCAATCCTTCCCGATTTCCGGGAAACCAACTGTGCCGGCATATTGGTGGCTGTAATAACAACCGGTGCCTTTATGACATCGGGATATTTGAATATTGCCGACAAAAAGACCAGCAAAACCACGATGCCGAGCATAACGAAGCTGCCCGACCTTACCATC
>SABC01000111.1 GCA_009929175.1 Bacteroidia bacterium
GTTGACATTAAAATGTTCACTTTATTTTTTTAGCCATAATAAAATCGAATAGTCATGTCTGTTTTATATATAACAACAAAGAATTAAATGAAGTTAGATAATACCGAAGATACACTATCCTACGAAAAAGGAACCGCAATTGGAGAGGAGCTTTTATCGCTTTTAAAATCAGGAGCAGAAATCAAAGATATTGTGGAATTGCCACACATCAAAGAGTGGATCGAGACAAATCCCGATGCCGGAGAACTCCTGAGGAAGCTCTGCAGTGCCGAAGAGCTTACTAGAATGACTGATAAATATTCATCCATCAATCCATCATTGCAGGTTGCAAGGTTTTATAACAGTATCGAAAGAAAGCGGATCAGGAAGAGGGTATCCAGATATGTTGCCTTGGTTGGCAGTGTGGCTGCATTGGCAATTTTTACTTTTTGGATGACTATTTCCAACGATAAATTCTTAGAAATCCCAAAAAACAACTCTTTTGCAGTAGAACAGGAAATTGAACAACCCACTTTGATACTTAATTCAGGAGAAAGGGTAATAGTGGATGAGGTAAGTTATGACGAAAAAATTGAACTGATAAGTCAAAATACCGATAAAATACAATTAAACAGGCTTGTAGTGCCTCCAAAATGCAAATTCAGGTTAGAGCTCGAAGATGGAACTATAGTGTTAATCAACGCAGATTCAGAGATTTCGTATCCGATAAGTTTCCGTGATGATATCAGGAAAATTGTTCTTCACCGAGGAGAGGTCTTCCTGGAAGTTGCAAAAAGCGACAAGCAGTTTGAGGTAGCAACAGCAAACGCATCAGTAAAAGTATATGGTACAAAATTTAACATCAACCATTATACCCCGGATATCATCCATACACTGCTGATTGAAGGGTCGTTGGGTGTTGCTCTCAATAACATAAACGAAACAATTATACACCCCGGAGAACTGATTACACTTAATAGCTTCACTGGAGATAAAGAGATAAAGGCGGTGAATACCAGGAAATATTTGACTTGGATCAATGGATTTGTATGTTGTGACGAAGAGCCGCTCGAATTAATGCTTGAACAAATTACTAGGTGGTACAACATAAAATTTAAAATTGATAAGGATGTGGACTTAAGTATTCCCATCAATGCATACTTTAGTGTGGAAAGGCCTATAAATGAAATTTTTAAATCGATAGAAGATATATCAAATGTTAAATTCATAAAAACAAAAGGGGATGAATATCTGGTAGAGGAATCCTGATAGGAACATTCCAGAACACAAAGACTTTATAAACTTAAACTAAAACTTTTTATGCACAACGAATCAAATTACAGGAAATTTGTAATTACTCTGTATGGGATAATTGCGGCAATATTTGTCTTTCCGGGTAGTGCCAATGCTGCATACCTTACTGCAGACAAGCCAGTAACCATATCTGTAAAAGATACACCCTTGAAGGAAATACTTTACGAAATCTCAAACCAGACAGGTATTGGATTTATGTACAGAGGTGGTACAGATGAGGTTTTTTCTACTAAACTTTCACTAAATGTCAATAATGTAAGAGTTGAAAGTGCCCTCACAACACTTTTCTCCGGCACCAACTTTACCTTTAACATCAACGGAGAGACTGTCACTATTCTTTACCAAAAGAAAGCAGAAAAAAAGGTAATCAAAGGAAAGGTCAAGGATGAGAGGGGGAGTAGCATGGGAGGAGTATATGTCTACATAAAGGGGACAAAAAAGGGCACAGTTACAAATGACCAAGGAGATTTTAACCTGGAGATAGATGTTGAAAACCCCATACTTGTCTTCTCATATGTCGGTATGATCACTCAAGAGTTGATATATTCGGGCCAAAAGGATATTAACATTGTTTTGAAGGAGGCTGCACTGGATATAGACCAGGTTGTTGTTACTGGTATTTTTACGAGAAAGGCAGAGAGCTTTACAGGATCTTCCCAGTCCTACACAAAAGCCAACATTGAAAAAATTGGTAATCAAAACCTTTTTCAAAGCCTTAAGAATCTTGATCCATCTCTGTTCATCCTGGATAATTTCCAGAACGGATCAAATCCGAACGCATTGCCGGATATTCAGTTAAGGGGTATCTCGACATTCCCAAGAGAAGACATAGCAATTAATCAAGCAGGAGTCAACATGCCTCTTTTCATTCTGGATGGCTTTGAAGCCCGACCCGAAAGGATTTTTGACATGGATATGAACAGGATTGAACGCATAACCATCCTCAAGGATGCAAGTGCAAAGGCAATCTATGGATCCAAAGCCTCCAATGGAGTTATTGTTATAGAGACAAAAAGGTTTAGCGGAGACAAGGCAAGAGTGACCTATTCTGCAAACCTCGATGTGGAGATGCCCGACCTGACCAGTTACAATCTGACAAACTCACTTGAAAAACTCCAGGTAGAAGTATATGAAGATGTATACAAACCAACGGGGGCTGACTACTATGTCACAATCCAGGAGTTGTACAACAAACGTCTCAAACTTGCTTTGGAGGGGTTGGATACCTATTGGTTATCCAAGCCATTGAAAGTCGGAATAAGGCAGAAACACGCAGTGTCGTTTGAGCTCGGTGAGAAAAACCTTAGGGCAGTTGTAGACTTGGCGTTCAATGACTCCAAAGGTGTCATGAAGGGATCTACCAGAAGCACTGTGTCGGGCGATGTGAATCTGTCATATGTTGTGGATAAGGTAACATTCAGGAACATAATGTCCTTTAGTTCCAACAAGAATTCGGATTCTCCGTACGGGTCATTCGATCAGTACGCAAAGATGAATCCTTATTGGAGGGCAACCGATGCCGATGGCAATGTACTCAGGTATGTAGAAGAGATTGATAACCAAAATCCCATACCAAATCCAATGTATGATGCTGTGCTCAATACCAAGAAAACACGTAACTATATAAACTTTACCAATAATTTATATGCAGAGGTAGACCTCTCCGATGATTTGAAGATAACTACACGGATTGGAGTGGATGTCAAACGTTCAGGGTCGGACACATATTACCCGGTTCAACACTCGAGATTCATAAACTACTCCCAAGACGATTATTTGAGAAGAGGTTCGTATGACATTGGTTATGAAAGCAGCAGCGATATAAGCGGAGACCTCAACCTGCAATATAACAAGATTGTGGGAGTACATACAATTTTTGCCAATGCCGGTACAAACCTTAGGGAAAACAAGTATGACTATCTGCTCTACAGGACCGAAGGCTTTCCCAGCGATCGTCTGGAGAACGTTATTTTTGCCAGGCAATATGCAGCAAACTCAAAACCGACCGGGTACTCCTCAATATCAAGGGAGTTTGGACTACTGGCAGTGGGGGGATATACATATGATAACAGGTATATCACCGACTTTACATTACGCGCCAATGCATCATCGCTTTATGGATCGGAAAGTTTATGGGCATCATTCTGGAGCTTTGGTTTGGGATGGAACCTACACAGGGAAAAATTCATGAAAGGGTTCGATAAACTTACAACCCTAAAAATAAGGGGATCGGTTGGTACTTCGGGGAACCAGAATTTTGTGAACAACGGATCGGTATCATACTATTCATATGTAGCAGACAGGTACTATGACAGCCAGATAGGGGTTCTTCTAAAAAGCATGGCAAATCCCAACCTGCAATGGGAAAAATCAATTGATTACAACATAGGGATGGATTTGAATTATGGACGTTTCTCATTCAACCTCGATTTTTACAGGCGGATTACCCATGACTTGGTAGCTGACATAGATATTGTGCCATCAATCGGATTCGATACCGTTAAGGATAACCTCGGCGAGATCATGAACAAGGGCGTTGAGGCAAAGTTTTCATATACAGTGCTTCGCACGGAGAACGGATTTTTAAACATCAATGGTGCCATCGCTTCTAACGATAACAGGATAACCAAAATATCCGACCAGATGAAGCAGTTCAATGACCGCCAAAACAGCCTTGCCTCCGATCCTCGTTACAACAAACCAGTTTTACGATACATTGACGGTATGCCGTTGAATGCCATATGGGCTGTAAGGTCTCTCGGAATTGACCCTTCTACCGGCGATGAAATGTATCTGGACAGAAACGGAGTGCCAACTTATTCATGGAATGCCTCCGATATGGTCATGGCAGGAGTCTCTACCCCAAAGTTCAATGGAATCCTTGGATTAACCGGTGAGAGCAGGGGCCTTGGATTCAACATAGTGTTGCGATTCCTGGGGGGAGGCCAGATTTACAACCAAACCCTTGTAGACAGGGTTGAGAATATTGACCCGATCTACAATGTCGATAAAAGGGTACTTTCGGGCAGGTGGAAAACCGAAGGACAGCAGGCACTGTTCAAAAGGCTTGGTGGTGTATATTTACCCGAAGATGCTTTGCAAAGTGCCCTGGGGTACACCGAAGGAACTGTCAGGGCTGCAACACAGGCAACAACCCGTTTTGTCCAGGACAGGAATGAGCTGACTATCTCATCAGTATCGGTTTATTACGAATTCAAAGATAAAATCCTCAAAAAATCTCGTCTGTCACGCCTGAGAGTGGGCGCATATATGAACGATGTTCATACGTTTTCTACAGTTGGAATAGAAAGAGGAACCTACTATCCTTTTGCAAGAACACTCACCTTTAATTTAATCGCCACATTCTAAAACATCTGTCATGAAAAGATTACTCACATTTATAATAATATCTGCATTGTCGTTAACATCGTGCAACAAATGGCTTGATGTTACATCCCAGACGGACATTTCGAGTGACAAAGAGTTCGAAACAGAGGCAGGATTCAGGGATGCGCTCATTGGAATTTATGTCCAACTGACACA
>SABC01000112.1 GCA_009929175.1 Bacteroidia bacterium
CCGAACATGCTCATTCCCATGGCTCCTGCAATCAAAGAACCAGCCAATAAATTTGCTCCCGAACCTGTTATGAATCCGCTGGCACCCATGTTAATCTGGAACAGGTTCTGCAACACAATATTACGTCCAAAATTATTCCTTTTATCGGGTGTAGCTCCATAGATTGCAGCAATCACCATGAAAATTGGCAACAAAATAGTGGCCTTAGCTGTTGTTGCCGAGATAAATACTGACAGCACCACATTAATGACAATAAAGCTGAAGAAAATCCATGTAGCGTTTTTCCCGAAACGTATAACAAACCACAAAGCAAACCTTTTAGCCACCTTTGTCTTTACAAGCATGCTCGCCAATACAAAAGAGAGAATGTTAAGCCACATAACCGGGTGGCCAAGTTGCGCATAAGCAACCTTTTCGGATGTAACACCCGTAAGAACCATTGTAATTATGACCAACAACGATGTAAGGTAGTTTGGAATAGCCTCGGTTATCCACAAGACTATCGAAGCAGTAAATATTGCAAGCATCGCATAATTTATCCTTGAGAACTCAACGGATCCAAGGTCGTTGAATCGCTTCAATGAATCCCCTTTAAGGAGACCGGCGTCGATGTTGTTGAGGAAATCTATATTCATGAAGTAGTAGATCAAAAGGAAAACCACTACAGCAAGCGGACCTCCCACCCACTCCATCCATTTTTCAAAACCCTCTTTCTTGTTTTTCTTGAGCTTCTCGACACGATAATTATTCATGTCAAGAATGTCGTGTGTTGCACCGATATTCGTATCCATTCAAACTATATTAATGAAAAACAAAAACCACCCGGGACAACCGGCCCCGGGCGGATAATAATCAATGACTTACCATTTGGTATAAGGAACCTTCATCAGCATTGAGTTGTAATACCTTGGATCACCCGTAACCTCATTACCCAACCAGGAGGGTTTTACAAAATCCTGGCTTTCGGAATCCAACTCTACCTCAGCAACCACAAGCCCTTCGTTTTCGCCGTGAAACTCGTCAACCTCAAATGTATGCGCTCCCGAAGCAACCTCGTACCTTACCTTGTCAATAACACCGGCTTCACAAATCCTGAGCAAATCCTCAACATCCTTTACCGGAATCTCCATTTCCCATTCAAACCGGGAAGCACCGCTCTCACTGCCAATTCCTTTGACTGTGATAAACCCCTTGCTACCCTTGATCCTTACCCTCACTGTCCTTTCGGGGACAGATGAGAGGTAGCCCTGGGTAATCCGGATTTTCTTAGAAGCCTCATCAATGTAATCCCTGGATTGAACCAAGAACTTCCTTTCAATTTCCTGTGCCATCTTATTCGTTTGCAAATGGTTTGTTTATCATGCCAATAACCCTTTTAATAGCTTGAAGGTAGTTAATGTTTTCTACTCCCTCAAGTCCAACATCCTTCACTGTCTTCAGGATATCATCTACCTCGGTGGATTCCGAGTTGATAGTCAGAAGCCTAGCCCCATTGATAAGAACAACTCCCGTTTCACAAATAGTATTGTTGACCATATAGCCGAATCGTTGTTTGAATACCCTAACGGCCTGCAGGTCGGGATGTTTGTCAATCATCCCCATAAACTCTTCGTAGCTATAACTCTCTTTAGTCAAAGCAGGTACATCGACCATGAAAGCAGGGAACACATCCTTTGCAAGAACCTGGGCAGATAGCGGAAACTCCCCTTTCATCAAAGGATTCCATTGCTCCAACCCCTGCACTGTGCAAACATATGTTTTTATGTCCATCTTCCCGTCCCTGATCTTGGTATTGTTGATATCATTGGTCCTGGAAACAATGTAAATCTCTGTGCTACACCTTTCCCACACCTTTTCGGGAACAGGAACCGAAAGCCTTGCCATCCTGCGGGCAGCCTCGTCAAAATTTTGGCCAAAACTACGAAACTCAAACCTCGGTTTTGAGATTTCGCCAATTTTCAAATCTTCTTTACTCATAAAAATCATTTAGAAAATCAGTTCGCATTATTATTTGAAGTACCCTTGGTAGGATTGTTGAAAACCACCAAAGTATTTGAGCCGTCGGGTTTGCGTCCATAAGATTTTGCACCCGAAAGGGCTATAGAGCTAAAGTCCAGTTCAGCAACACGAACATCGGAGGCATTATCCAAATAAATGGCATCCCCACCTGTACTTAGTCCAAATTGAACTTCCTCCTCGTTGTATTCCGTAGAAATTACCAAGAAACCCTTGGCCGGGATTGTAAGATTGCCAAGCACCCTTTTAGGTTTGGTTGTCCAGTTACCCCCGTCATAAAACTTGTAACCTGCAAGGCTTACAGGAATCTCCGAATCGTTGTACAACTCAACCCAGTCCGGATTTGTGGCATCCTTTGTCCCATCTGCAAACACCTCATTAACAAACAACCTGATAACCGTAGAAGCTCCTACCGTATAACTTGCCTGTTGAGTGGGAGCATTGGCCGGGTAACGGGAGGTCATCCCATTCTGGTTCACAACCTCAATATAATACTGCACAACAGCATTCATGGGCTGGGCAGGGATTGTACCGGAATAAGTGTAATTCGCCTGGGAGCTCATTGCTACCGAGGTAAAGGCAGAGGCAGTAGCCTGCCTGTAAAACAGATTGACCGAAGTTACCCCTTTGAGGTCGGTTACCTTAGCTGTAACTGAAACACTCTCGGTAGACTTTGGGGCAGCAGGAGTGGCCGAAACATTTGAGATTGTCGCGGGTCCTTCGAAAACCAGGTCTTTCACACATGATGTGGTTACAAACAACAAGACCAAAGGAATCAATATCAAAACTTTATTTTTCATGGCTGTTTAATTTAAATGTTTAGAAAGCTAATTGGAACCTGACACCAAGCATCCCGTAGTCATCGCCTGCTTTACCTGCAGCATCGGCAACTTTGGTAGGATCCTTTGTCAGGTTACCCTCAATGTCTTTTCCGACAAACAATTTGTTTTTGCCACTCGCATACCTGTCATGGTTCACGTAGCTGTAGTTAATCTGAAACTTGAAGTTGTAGCCAGTGTAAATATTGAATCCGGCAGTAAAACCTTCGGCCGAGCCACCGTAAACATCCTTGCTGTTGAGATCCACAAAGTCGTAACGCAATACAAATTCAACATCTCCCCATTTTCTTCCCAGGTTGGGCATAGTAAACTCACCCTCACCCTTGTTGTAAACCTGTCTGCCGCCAAACAACATATAACCACCCTCTATGTGGTAACCACCAAAATTAAGGGTTTCAAGGTCGTTTTTCCGTATCAGGTTGTTGTTCATCAACTCGCCTTGGAGGTAAAGACCTTTATAAAAACCCGCCAACTCAAAGTTTGTGAAGCTTTCATGGTCCATATGGGCAATCAGGTCGGTATCCAGGTATTTCTTACGGTTGATGTTGCTCAACGAGCGGGCACTATACCTGGCCATTCCCCACTCACCTGGAGCAAAACTGGTTTTGGGGGTCCTGTGGGAATAGGCAATCCCGAGGTGCAAACCGTAATGGTCTTTATGATTGAAGGGTTGGTATACGAATTTGCCTGTCAGTGAATAACCCTCGTCACGTCCAAAGTCTTTGTTGTTATCCTCGGTGTATATAGCCTTCTCGGCATCCTCTATCTCCTGGAAAAAGATTCCCCCTACAGCAAGGAATTTTTTGCCGGAATAGGAAGTCTCCCAACCCAGGTGCCTGGATGGAGCAAACGTCCCCACCTCAAGGGAGCGTTCCATGAACTTGATGTACCTGGAGGTCGTTGTCTGGGTCATTGAGAAGGGCTCCTTGAAGTTACCCACCCTGCTCGAGAGACCGTTCAAAAAGTCATACTGGAGGTAGGCATCGTTGAGTTCCAGGATTCCGTTTGCAACATTGATATCTAGCTCTCCGTAAAGATGCTTGTTGATCAATGCCTTTACTGCAAAACGGGCTCTGCGGATCTTTGCCCCGTCCCCGATTTCGTTAAGGGTGTTTTTGGAGAAAACCTGCGCATCGGCTTGCACCCTCACATCAAACCAAAGTTTGTAGTCCTGCTCTTTGGATTCAAAAACCAGGATCCCGTTGCGAGCCTCAGCCGAAAGGAACTTCCGATTTTTAATCTCCTTACCGTACTGGTCGTACAGCACTTCGTTCTTAACCTGCTCCTGGGCATGGGCTAAACCCAGCAAGGGGAGCAACATAAGTGTCAACAAAAATTTTTTCATCTCTTGTGATTGTTAGGATTTATATGGATTTAATAAATTCTGTAAGGTTTTCGTCCTGAGAAAGATTTAGCTTCTTACGTAATCTGTATCGGCTTATTTCCACACTTTTGACCGAGATATTTAAGATTGGGGAAATCTCCTTGGAAGAGAACCCGATACGCAGCAGAACCATCAACCTCCTGTCCTGGAGGGTAAGGTTTGGAAACCTCTGCGCTAAACGATTGGAAAAATCTGCATAGACATGGTCGGCCTGTGTGTAAATCTTTTCAACTTCGCTGGTAAAACTCATTTTTTGCTTAATCCTTTTGATTTCGGATAAAATGAGGTTGTTTTTTTCCTCAGGGTCCTCTTTTGCCATCGCCTCATTCAGGTTTGAACATATAGAATTGAGCAGCTGTCTCTGCTCACCAATACTAAGGGAGTAGGTAATCAACTCCCGCTTCCTCTCTTCCAGCCTGGTTACCAGAGAATCGTTTTCCAACTGTATGGTACTGACCTCCATCTCACTTAGCGACTGACGTACCTCACTGTAGTTGACCATCTCTGTCCAACGTTTCTCGTTATCCTTAAGCTGCATCCGGTTACGATGATAACTGTAAAAAAGCACGATT
>SABC01000022.1 GCA_009929175.1 Bacteroidia bacterium
CGGTCGTCAAACAGTCCTCGGCTGTTAACCGCAAACTCTTCGTCAAAACCGCTACAAAAACAGATGTTGCACTTCGCGCGGCATTTGCCCCCGACGGCTTCGGGCATCGCCTGGGGGCGGGATGCATCCCTCGGATAATTAACAACTCTTAAATAATGAGGTAGGTAATGGAATGAATTCATTTTCAGCAGTATGTTAATTTATCCGAGGGATCAATCCTGCAAGTGCAAACCTCTGCAAGACAATAACTTATTAATTTATCCGAGGGATGAAATAGTCAGCGTGCTGCCTCCCTGGCAGGTTATTCCGGTGCAGAGGTTATCCCAGGCACCGAGCCGGCTGCCGGCCCAATAAAGAGCCGGGCAGTTGTTGGCTGGAGATAACCTCGATGCGCCGGCAAATAACCTGCATACCCAGTAAAGACCTGGAAATCATCTGAAAGCTGCAACTCTCTGCAAG
Organism: Bacteroidia bacterium; assembly: GCA_009929175.1. Classification (GTDB taxonomy): domain Bacteria; phylum Bacteroidota; class Bacteroidia; order Bacteroidales; family UBA932; genus Bact-08. The sequence continues at coordinate 460 of SABC01000022.1, forward strand.
ACAGCAATATATGAATTTATCCGAGGGATCAATCCTGCAAGTGGTTGAAAATGACCGGGAAGCTGCAAGCCTCTGCAAGGCAAGAATATGTTAATTTATCCGAGGGATGGATCCTGCGTTACAAGTGTCAGCAAGTCAGGCACATATTAATTTATCCGAGGGATGGGTCCCGCGTTGCAAGTGTCTGCAAGGCAGGCACATGTTAATTTATCCGAGGGATGCGTGCGAGGGATGCGTGTGGGTTGTGTTTGGCAATTTGATGGGTTAGTGTTATATTTGATTTAAAATGGGAGTGCTTTATAATGAATGAGAAGGGTGAGAAGGGCAGGATTGCGGAGGATATTGCGCTTGGGTTTTTGATTGACGAGGGTTTGGTATTGTTGGACAGGAATTGGAGATGGGGACACAGGGAGCTTGATTTGTTGATGTATAGCAGGAATGGGTTAGGTGGCGAGCCTCTCTTACACGTGGTTGAGGTGAGGTCGTTGTCGGAGCCGAGTACTAAGATGCCTTTTGAGACAGTAGACCGCAAAAAGCAGTTGTCGGTAATAAGGGCAGCCCAGGGTTATGTAATGATGCACAGTATAAATTTTGAAACTCGTTTCGATGTGGTCTCGGTCTCATTCAAAAAGGATGGCAGCCATGAACTTGAATATTTCCCGGATGCTTTTACTCCGGAGTGGTAAGATTTAGAAAAAACTTTAATGCCTTGTAACGGTAATGAACAAAAATCACTATTGTATAATTATGGCCGGAGGGCTTGGAAGCAGGTTTTGGCCTGTCAGCAGGAACTCCAAACCAAAACAATTCCTGGATATTTTAGGAACCGGGAAAACGTTCATCCAGAATACTTTTGACAGGTTTGCCAGGATAATGCCCGTAGAAAACATCATAGTGGTTACCTCAGTCCAGTACAAGTCACTGGTAGAGGAACAACTGCCTCAGTTAAAGAAGGAGCACCTGCTGCTTGAGCCCTACCGCAGGAATACCGCTCCATGCATGGCTTATGCAACTTATAAGCTGCTTTCGGAAAATCCCGATGCTTCGGTAGTCGTAACCCCGTCGGACCACTTGATCATGAACGACGATCTATTTGCCGAGACCATAAAAAATGCAATGGATTATGCAGATTCAAACGATGTGCTGATCACCCTCGGGATCAAACCAAACCGGGCAGAGACAGCCTACGGCTACATACAGATGAACAAAAACTCTGCATTGAGCATTAACGGTAATGTCTCTTACAACGTCAAGACCTTTACGGAGAAGCCAAGCGAAGAACTGGCAGAGGTGTTTGTCAACAGCGGGGAGTTCCTGTGGAACTCCGGGATATTCATTTGGAATATCAAAACCATCCAAAAGGAGCTGGAGGCACATCAAAGCGAAATTGCAATCTTGTTTGGGGAGGGGAGTGGTTTGTACAACACCCCGGGAGAGAAACCCTTTATCAACAAAGTATACGAAGAGTGCAAAAGCATCTCCATAGATTACGGGATAATGGAAAAGACCGAGAAGGCGGTGGTATACCCGGCGTCATTCGGGTGGTCGGACATTGGCACCTGGGAGTCTTTGTACGGGTTCCATAAGAAAGACCAAAAAGGCAACCTAGTGAAGTGCAATGAGACCCTGCTGAGGGATGTTACCGACAGCGTTGTGATATCGGATGGCGAAGAAAAGTTGATAGTGGTTTCCGGGCTTGACAACTTTATGGTGGTCAATACACCGGATATGATGGTCGTATGCCCCAGGGATGAATCTTCACTTAAAACCCTTTTCGCCGAGCTTCCGATCAAGGGTCTGGGAAAATACCAGTAAGATTATAAGTAAACTTAAGCACATATATGAGTAACAATTTAATTTCGGTAGATGTAAGATCAGAAATCGGTAAACTGGAGGCAGTATTGCTTCACACACCGGGAGCAGAGGTAGAGAACATGACTCCCGAAAACGCACAAAGGGCCCTGTACAGCGACATACTGAACTTGTCGATAGCCCAAAAGGAGTACGAACAACTCTCCGGCGTACTGGGCAAAGTAACCAAAATATACCAGGTAAAGGATTTGTTGACAGACCTGCTGGAAGACCATAACGAAAGAGAGGCCTTGATAGGGAAGATATGTGTCGGGGAAAATGTCACCGACTACTTTGAGTTCCTGATGGAAATGAGTTCAAAAAATTTGGCCACAGTACTCATTGAGGGTCTTCCTGCCAGGATCAACTCACTGACGGCTTACCTCAAGGACGAATACTACGCGCTCCCTCCTTTGTACAACTATTACTTTACAAGGGATGCCTCGGTCACCATTGGCAACAAGGTACTGGTGTGCAAGATGGCCAGCAAGGTGAGGATGAGGGAATCCTTGATAAATGAAGCCATTTTCCGCAAAAAAAGGGTTTTTGACTGTGAGGTTATGAACGCCCATGACTTCCAGCCCGGCAACATCGATCTCTTTATGGAAGGAGGCGACATACTGATAGCCAGGGAAGATATCCTTTTGATTGGCAACGGGATGAGAACCAGCAGCCAAGGGATTGATATGCTAATCAACAGGTTGTGCCGTACCGGTTGCAAGGGCAAATTAAACGTAGTGGTACAGCAACTACCACACACCCCCGAATCCTTCATACACCTCGATATGGTCTTTACCTTGCTGGATAAAGACAAAGCCATGATTTACGAACCACTGATACTGGGCGAAAACCAGTACCAGACTGTCCATATGGTGATTGATAACGGAAGGGTCACTAAAATCAAATCTGTGAACAACATCCCTTCTATCCTCAAGAAGCTGGGAATGGAGGTAGAACCAATAATCTGCGGAGGCAGTGCCGATGAGTGGAATCAGGAGAGGGAGCAATGGCACAGCGGAGCCAACTTCTTTGCCCTTGCTCCGGGAAAGGTGATGTCCTATGCCCGTAACGTACATACTTTGAATGAACTTGCAAAGTATGGATTTGAAATCATACCCGCCTGGGATATCATCAATGGCAAAAAGGACTTGGAAAAGAGCAAGCTATGTGTGGTAACCATTGATGGATCGGAACTACCGCGTGGCGGTGGTGGCGCAAGATGTATGACAATGCCCCTCAGAAGGGCTGCTGTCAAGTAAAATGCCTCCAAGATGCTCAAATTGTTCTTTGCCGATTAAATGATTATGTAAAAATAATTGCCCTACTGTAACATACTTTAATAATTTTTAGCCATGCTGAGAGTACTCTCTTTTGCCGCTGCAATGTTTGCGGCAGTCGTTTCGTATGCTTCGGACCTCTATTTTGCCTCTGCCCCGTCACTTGCACCCGACGGGTCACAAATCTTTTTTTCATATGCCGGGGACATCTACAAGGCGGATAGTGGTGGCGGCCAAGCCTACATGGTCGTTTCCATGGGTGCCAACGAAGGTTTTCCTAAGGTTTCCCCCGACGGAAAGTATTTGGCATTCAGTTCCAACGTGCAGGGTAATTACAATGTATACATTGTTCCGGTAAAAGGAGGGGAGATCCGGCAGCTAACCTACAACGATGCAACCGACCACCCGGTATCGTGGAGTCCCGACTCCAGGTACATCTATTTTGAGTCCAACCGCTACAACTCGATCTCTGCATACAGGGTTGCTGCAGAGGGCGGAACGCCCGAAAGGCTATTCCCACACTATTTCAATACCATTGCCAACCTGGTGCAAAACCCGGTCACAGGAGAGTTCTACTTTAACGAATCTACCGAAAGCTATCGTTTTGCCACCCGTAAGGGATACAAAGGTGACCACAACCCCGACATCAAAAGCTGGGATCCCAAAACCAAGGAGTTTAAAGTACTTACAGATTATCGAGGAAAGGATATATGGCCGATGACCGACATCAAGGGTAACCTCTATTATGTGTCGGACCAGGCGAACGGGGAGGCCAACATAGTGCGTCACAGCGATGGGAAAAACCTCACCACTTTTGACGAATCGGTACAATACCCCTCCATCAGCGCAGACGGATCCCGTATTGTTTTCCTCAAAGGATACCGCATACATCTTTTGGAGACAGCTACCGGCGGTGTGTCGGTACCCGCCCTGGAGGTGGCAAAACGCCCTGTAATGCCCGATATCCAGGTCAACACAGGCCGTCCGGAGGCCTTTGCTTTGTCCCCGGACAGTAAGAAACTCGCCTTTGCATTCCGAGGGATGCTTTTTGTCTCGGACAGCAAAGGGAATTTTGTGACCCGGCTCACTACCCCTCAGAACGAAAAAGTGGAGGATGTGGTTTGGGCTTCGGACAATAAGACCCTCTACTATACCCGCACAAACAAAGGGTGGAGTTCAATCTTCCGGCAGAGTGCCGACCAGCCTGGAAACGAATCCAAGGTTCATGCACCGGACGCTTCCGTGACATCCATGTCGGTTTCGGGCAAAGGGGATAAGATTGCATTTATAGAGGGCGGCAAGGCTATCATGTTGCTGAACATACAGGATGGTTCGGTCAAGGAACTCTCCAAGCATGAGTTCTGGGCATTCCAGGGCTACAAGATAAGTTTCTCCCCCGATGACAGGTACATCACTTATACAGCTGTCAATATGTTCGACAGGGATGTTTTTATTTATGACCTTTTAAATATGTCCCTCACAAACATAACAAACTCTGCAAATGTAGAGAATGACCCTGTGTTCGGACCCCAGGGCAATGAGCTTTTCATGGTGGCCGGAAGGACATCCACATCGTTCCCCAGGGGTGCCTCCACTCAACTATACAAGGTTCCGCTTTACAAAAAAGCAGAGCCTTTCCGGAGTGCGGAGTATGATAAGCTGTTTGCCGCAGCCGACACAGCAAAAGGGAAAAAAGCGACACCCCCCCGGGCAGCCTTTGAGCTCCGGGACATACAGCGCAGGTATAGTGCAATAATGCGCAGAGGTACACAGGGGAATCCCTTTGTAATGAGTTCGGGCGGGAAGGATTTTCTCCTGTTCAATTCTAACCACGAAGGTGAACAGGCTCTCTACGTGCAGGAATTGAAGGATTGGGATGCTCCTGCCATGCAGAGGGTCAAGGGAGCCGGAGCGGTTTTTTCCTACAGCCGCGGGGGCAATGTTTTACTTGGAGCCGACAGGGAAGGGCTGTACCGTATAGACCCGGCCTCGGCCTCTGCAACCAAAATCACTATCAAACACAATTTTTCAAAGAACATCAACAGCGAATTCGAACAGATGTTCCATGAGGTTTGGGCTACACTGGAGCAAAACTTTTACGACCACAATTTCCATGGGGTTGACTGGAAAGCCAAGAGGGACTACTACGCAGCATTCTTACCGATGGTAGAGAGCCGGAGCAACCTGAGGACACTTATAAACGACATGCTCAACGAACTAAACTCCTCCCATATGGGATTCAACAGCTTCGGAAAAGAGGAAGAGGCTCCGTCAAGTTACTCGACTGTAGCTACAGGGCTCATGTTCAAAGAGGGCAACCCTTATACCCTGGACCGCATAGTGCGCGGCTCTCCAGCCGATTTTACAGGAAATCCCCTCAAGGAGGGCGACAAACTGGTTTCGGTAAACGGAGTACCGGTAAATCCCGGGTTCAACAGGGAGTTCTATTTTACCGGGGCATCTGCTCCAAAAGAGCTCTCACTTCTGTTTGAAAGGGATGGAAACCAAATTGCGGTCAACCTGCATACTTTTTCCTCTGCCCAGCTTAGGTCCCTGCTCTATGCCGAGTGGGAAGACCTCAACCGGGAGAGGACCGAAGCCCTTTCCGGCGGTAAAGCTGCCTATGTACATATGCGGGACATGGGTGACGAATCCCTGGAGAGGTTCATGATTGATATGCACACTTATGCAGTACACAAAGAGGCACTTGTGCTGGATCTGCGTTTTAACAACGGGGGCAATGTACACAAGGAGGTTCTGGACTTCCTGGCTGCAAGGGAACATTTCCGTTGGAGCCACCGGGACAACCCACAGAGTTCGCATCCAAATGTGACACCGGCCAACAAACCTTTGGTGGTGCTGATAAACGAGCGTAGCCTTAGTGATGCCGAGGTCACTTCCAACGGCATAAAAACCCTCTCTCTGGCTACTTTGGTGGGTACCGAAACATACAGGTGGATAATCTTTACTGCGGGGGCAAGACTGGTTGATGGTTCACAGGTGAGGTTGCCTGCCTGGGGATGTTACACATTGGATGGCAAGAATATGGAATTCGAAGGTGTTGCCCCCGATATCTATATCAGGAATACATTCAAGGACAGGGTGGAGTCTCGTGATCCTCAATTGGAGAAGGCCGTCGAAGAGGTAATGCGCCAGCTAAAATAAAAATATTAACTTTGCGGGCCTAATACGCCCAAAATGGGGTAAAACATCCGTAAGATGAAAGAGAGAATCGAAAAATTATTGGCCGAAATTGAACAGTTGAAGGCCCAAAAAGAGCAGGAAATAGAAGAGCTGAGGGTAAGGTTGCTTGGAAAGAAAGGGTCTGTCACCCAGTTGTTCGACGAATTCCGTACAGTGTTACCCGAACAAAAAAGGGAGTTTGGCCAGGTTCTCAACAAACTGAAAGTTGCTGCAACCCAAAAGATTGAGGAGCTTCGCAATTCGTTGCAGGATAATCCGGTACAGGGGACAAGCAGCTATGACCTCACTAAGCCGGGCGACCTGGTTGAGGTTGGCGGCAGACACCCCATTTCGGTTACCAGGGACGAGATCCTTGCAATATTCAATAAGTTCGGTTATGTGGTTGCCGAGGGTCCCGAAATCGAAGACGACTGGCATGTCTTTGGGGCGCTCAACTTCCCTCCCGAACACCCTGCAAGGGATATGCAGGATACATTCTTTATCACTTCGGGGGAAAATCCTGTGCTGCTAAGAACCCATACCAGCTCGGTGCAGGTACGTGCGATGGAAAAGATGGATTTGCCTATCAGGATTGTTTGTCCGGGCAGGGTATTCCGTAATGAGGCAATCTCTGCCCGTGCTCATTGCATTTTCCACCAGGTGGAGGGGCTTTACATAGATAAAGATGTCTCTTTTGCCGACCTCAAGCAAGCAGTGCTGTTGTTTGCCCGTGAGATGTTTGGCGATGATGCCCGTATCCGACTGCGTCCTTCATATTTCCCGTTTACCGAGCCAAGTGCCGAGGTAGATGTGAGCTGCAATATTTGCGGCGGAAAGGGTTGCAATATTTGCAAAGGGACAGGATGGCTGGAAATAATGGGCTGTGGAATGGTAGATCCAAACGTATTGGAAGCTAGTGGTATAGATAGTAAGGTTTATACCGGCTTTGCTTTCGGTATGGGAATCGAACGGATTGCCATGCTCAAATGGCAGGTGAAGGATTTGCGTCACTATTTTGAAAACGATATCAGGTTCCTTAAACAGTTTGATACAGTAATATAAATTCTGATTGTTTTTTTTGGAACGAATAAAATTTTTATTACTTTTGCAGTCCCAAACGCGGAAATAGCTCAGTTGGTAGAGCATAACCTTGCCAAGGTTAGGGTCGCGAGTTCGAGTCTCGTTTTCCGCTCTGCAAAAGCCTCTCCGCAGTGAGAGGCTTTTTTGGTTCTCGAAGCCGGATTCTTCCGGATTTGAAATGTTGATGGGCTCGGGTGGTGGAATAGGTAGACACGCAGGACTTAAAATCCTGTGGGCAGAAATGCCCGTACGGGTTCGATTCCCGTCCCGAGCACATTTTTGAATTTCTGAATATTAAACGATTGAAAAACCACATTATATACTTGATTGCCTGTCTTTCCATTTTGTTCTTACCATACACAATTTATGCACAGGAGTTCAGGGTAACAGGAGTGGTCAGGGATACAAGCGGTATTTCAGTTGTATACGCTACTGTTGTGGCATCATCTCTTGATTCTGTGGCCAAAAACCACTCATTAACAGATTCGCTTGGAGGCTTTGATCTTTATTTGCCAAACGGAGAGTATGAATTTTCTATTTCCATGATGGGTTACCAACCTCATGTTAGCAAGCTACTAATTAGAAATAAGGAAGTTGACCTCAGAGACATTGTTTTGGCAGAACAAGACAGATACCTGAAGGAAGCTGTAGTAACTGATTCCAGGATTAGATATACCTCTGATGGATATGAAATTAATCTTAAGAACAACAGCCTGTTGGCCAAAAAAAACCTCCCCGATATTTTAAATCTTTCCCCCGGCGTGACTGCCTTAGCCAACTCATTTAGTGTATACGGAAAAAGAGTTGTAGAAGTATATATAGATCACAGGAAAATCCGGATGTCAGGCGATCAGCTGATTTCTTACCTGAATTCCTTAACAGGAGATTAAGTTGAAAAAATTGAGGTTATTGTAAATGCACCGGCAAAGTATGGTATGACAGCCTTAGGAATGCCGGTCTCTCTCTGGATCTTACACCTAAGGACTTTGTTGCTTTTGAGTACTCGGGCTCCCGAATAAAAAGGGTGGAAAGACAAATGAGTGAAGATTTATTCAGCAAAAGAGAGAGTTTAAACACTTCTGACAATCTTCTTGTGAGATATGACAGGAAAATTAGTGAGACCACCTCTTTTCAATTAACTACGGACATCGGCAGGATGGACAAGGAGCAGACTGAGGTTGTACCTGATCATTCCTTAATAGTTAACGAGCGTATTTTTTTCTAAATCAGGTAATCCTCTTCTTACGCCATATGCATCAAACTCTGCAAACTATAGATTTACTTTCAAAAGAAATTATTCTTTGAGAATTAGTTATTCTTATGCAGATGATATTATTTCTCCCTTCTTTTACCAGGAGGGGAATATTCTTTACCGTACCTACACAAACAGGCTTTCGTCACGTGAAGTCCAAGGAGGCCTTTATGCTAGTTTAATGTATAAACAGTGGCTTATGGTGAATGCTTCTATTGATGGCAGGTATGAACAACTTATCGATCAAGAGAGAACAATCAAGAACTCTACGGCAAAGTACTCATTGTTTGCAACACTGAATTTGCCCAAAAACTATACCTTTAACATTATTATGTTTGGAGATATTGGGACTCGACGTCAGATAAATTCTGTTTCTAACAATCCCTTTTTCGCAACAATTGATATGTCAAAGCTTGTTGCCAAAGATAGACTGAAAATAACCTTTAGTGTTTCTGATCTCACCAACTAAAATAAATACAAGACTCTTACAACCAACATTGACGGAGTTACAAGGACCGTAAAGTACGGCAATAGCGCAACCACCTTTTCCCTCTCCCTGTCCACAAATTTCAAATGGGGCTCCCAAAGGGCCAGAACCAAAAAAGCGGGCAGCCCGAGTGATTTAAGAGGACGGATGGCAGATTAATGATTGCATAACAATCACGGTTTTTTTATATTTGTAAAAAACTGATTATGAACATTAGTATCAAAGAGATCTTTAGTGCATTCATCGTAATGTTTGCGGTGATCGATATTCTTGGTTCGGTTCCCATCATTATTGGTATGAAGGAGAGGAACAAAAGCTTCAGCCCTTTTTATGCGGCTGTGATTTCATTTGCCATTTTGGTGGGGTTCCTTTTTGTCGGACAGGCTTTGCTGGGCCTATTTGGAGTGGACATCTCCTCCTTTGCCGTTGCAGGCGCCCTGGTGCTGCTGGTGCTGGCCATAGAGATGATCTTTGGTATACAAATCTTCAAGGATGACGGGCCAACCGACTCTGCGACCATTGTCCCTATTGTCTTTCCGTTGATTGCCGGAGCAGCTTCCTTTACAACGCTGCTCTCCCTCAGGGCCGAGTATGCGGTGGAAAACATAATAATTTCCCTGTTCATTAACATTCTTGTGGTATACTTTGTACTTGGCAACCTGGACTGGATCTCCCGAAAGATTGGTAAGGGAGGGATTTATGTGATGAGAAAATTCTTCGGGATCATCCTTTTGGCCATAGCCGTCAAACTGATAGTATCAAACCTGAGCTCTTTGCTTGCATAACGCTATGATTGACAATCTAAATAATATAAGGACTTTATGCATTCAATTATTGATTGGTTTGTTGCTTGTTGCTTCTTGCGTGAAGTTCCCGAAAATTCCGGATCCTGTGGATTACGAATTCACAGAGTACCTTTACCCGTTCAATGAAGAGGTTACGGATGTCAATACCGTAATCACAATCGAGACTAAAGGTGGTCTCAATCCTAATTACATCTCGGCAGAGATTCCCTTTTTGAAGTATAACAAATCTTGGCTCTTTACCCTGACCCAGGACGATTGCAAACATAGTGCTTATAGTTGGACTTGGGCTGCGATAAACGGGTATCCTCTTTCTAACCAGTATTTTTACAATTTCAAGAACTTGTGGGCGGGGGATTTGCCACCTGACCATTATTACCTCGGGAAAACGTTGGGAAGCACAGACGGTGCAGGGAATGAGGTGAGGTTTACTTATACCACTACACTATCTCCACAGGAAAAATGGATGGACGATAAGACTGTGGTTCATGGTTCCAATATCCATCGTTTTACAATGAAGAGTGGTCTTGTATGGGACAACGTAAGGGAAATCCTTAACTACGGCAATAGTATTGCTTTTCACGATGTTGTAACGGACGCATCCAATACGGATTCAATTTTCGTGAACCTGATAAAGGCACAGGATATTATACTTGACAAGCTCAAGGGGCGGGGTACAAAGGTGCTTGCAGAGCCCAACGGGAACAAGAAGTATATTGATGCAGCATTGATGTTCCCCGAAATAAGGGTGATGACAGCACAAAACGGACAGGTGTATGAGATATTCCCATATACTCAAAACGATAATCTGGACAGGGTACTGATAAAAAGGGTTTTTTACAATAACGGTTATGAATACCAGATGACCAACGACGTTGTGGACAACCTTGCAAAACCAGTGGAAAACCGCAAGGCCATGAATATAGGTGTACACGGTATTGACAATACATGGTTGTCAAACCTTGTGTGGCTCAACGACGAATACGGGAAGGACGGGGATGATTCCATGTGGTTTACATCGTTGGAAGAGTATTTTGAATACAACCATTACAGGCAAAACAGTGTGATAAACCTCAAAGTTGAGGCAACCAGGATTATCATTAGTCTCAATCTTCCTATGGGTAAGTTCTTCTATTTCCCCTCCATAACGCTCAATATACGTGGGTTGACCTTGAATGATGTGGCTTCACTCAATGTTGATGAACAGGTACAGGGGCTGAGTTATGCCAACTACAGGAATAATCAGGGGGAGACCATGCTTATGATTAACCTGGATTGTCGGAAATATTTGGTACAACACGCAACCCATTTTGTAGAGCGGTACGAAAAACACAGGAGTGAACCATTCAAAAAGGATGCTCTCTATTTTACAGGCAAGCTCAAAGATTCCCAAACCAAGCAAGCTTTAATGCAGAGGTTGAACTAGAAAACTGCCGCATATCTATTGCATTTATAAGATTTTATTGTATCTTTGCAGCCCGCAAATTGTATGCGGAATTATTAATTATTTAATATACACCAAATTAAAAACCAATGCCTGGATTAATTGGAAAGAAAGTCGGTATGACTTCTGTTTTTGGTGCCGATGGAAAAAACATTCCATGCACCGTTATTGAGGCTGGTCCGTGTGTTGTTACGCAAATTCGTACAGATGAAAAAGATGGTTATGCCGCTGTACAACTTGCCTATGACGAAAAGAAAGAAAAGCACACCAGCGCTGGCCAGAGTGGCCACTTCAAAAAGGCAAACACCACACCTAAACGTAAGATCGTTGAGTTTGTCAACGATTACGGCAAAGAATTGCAGTTAGGTGATACTATTACCGTCGACGACGTATTTGGAAATGGCGTTCTCGAATGGGTAGATGTTACAGGAATCTCTAAAGGAAAAGGCTTCCAGGGTGTTGTGAAACGCCATGGTTTTGCCGGAGTTGGTGGCCAGACACATGGTCAGCACAACAGGTTGCGTGCACCAGGATCACTGGGAGCATCATCTTGGCCTTCAAGGGTATTCAAAGGTATGAGAATGGCTGGCCGTATGGGTGGCGACAAGGTTAAAATTCAGAACCTTAGAGTTTTAAAGGTTATTCCCGAGAATAATCTTATTATAGTGAAGGGATCTGTTCCCGGAGCCAAGGGTTCATATGTAATCGTGGAGGAATAAGCGTCTATGGAATTATCAGTTTATAAAATTGATGGAACAGAGTCCGGTAAGAAGGTTACTCTGGATCCCGCAGTATTCGGCATAGAGCCGAACAATCACGCTATCTACCTTGATGTGAAGCAATATTTGGCCAACCAGCGCCAGGGAACTCACAAAACCAAGGAGAAGTGGGAGGTGGCATACAGCACCAAAAAAGTTATCCGTCAAAAAGGATCAGGCGGTGCGCGCCACGGTAGTATCAAAGCCAATATTTATGTTGGCGGCGGACGTGTATTTGGCCCAAGACCAAGGGATTATAGCTTTAAGCTAAACAGAAAGCTCAAGCAGCTTGCACGTTTTTCGGCACTTTCGTACAAGGTAAAGGAAGAGGCTGTCCGTATAGTAGAGAATTTTGCTATGGAAGCTCCCAAAACCAAAGATTTCATGAAGATTATCAGTAATCTTAAAGTAAACGACAGAAAGGTTTTGTTTGTACTTCCCGAAAACATGAATAATATTTATTTGTCTTCACGTAATCTGCCAAACGTAAGGGTTATTAATGTAAATGAGATTAATACCTACGATTTGATGAACTCTACAACATTGATCATGATGGAAGGTGTTCAGGAGATTATTCAAGGAAGTAATGGAAATAATTAAACCGTGGAACGATGGAAATTTTAATTAAGCCTATAGTAACAGAAAAGATGACGATTCAGGGCGAAAAGTTGAATCGTTACGGTTTTATTGTGGACCGAGTTGCAAACAAATTGCAGATCAAACTTGCCGTTGAGCAAATGTACGGTGTGAAGGTAGTGGATGTAAACACTATCAACTACTACGGTAAACGCAAGAGCCGCTTTACAAAAGCGGGATTATTATCCGGACGGGCAAATCACTTCAAGAAAGCGATTGTAACCTTGGCCGGCGAAGATAAGATTGATTTCTACAGTAATATTTAAGTCCATGGCAATACGCAAATTCAAACCGGTTACACCCGGTACAAGACATAAGGCAATTAGCGCATTTACTGAGATTACCTGCTCAAAACCCGAGAAGTCACTCTTGGAGCCGCTTCGCAAATCGGGCGGGAGAAACAAGCAGGGAAAGATGACAATGCGATATATCGGAGGTGGTCACAAAAGAATGTATCGTGTGATAGACTTCCTTAGAGATAAGGACAACTACACTGCTACAGTGAAAACCATTGAGTACGATCCAAACAGAAGTGCCCGTATTGCTCTGGTTGTATACGCAGACGGAGAAAAGCGCTACATTATTGCTCCTAACGGAATTAAGGTGGGTCAGGTTATATCATCGGGCCCCGGAGTTGCACCCGAAATCGGGAACACTCTGCCTCTTTCAGAAATCCCTATGGGTACACTGGTTCACAACATTGAGCTACGTCCCGGACAAGGTGCCGCTATGGCAAGGAGTGCCGGTACTTACGCGCAATTGACTGCCAGGGAAGGCAATCACGCTATCCTGAAACTACCTTCGGGTGAGGTAAGGATGGTACTGACTGCTTGTCGTGCCACAGTAGGAACAGTGTCTAATTCAGATCACAACCTCGAATCTTGCGGTAAGGCGGGCAGAAGCCGCTGGTTGGGCCGCAGGCCAAGGACCCGCGGTGTAGCTATGAACCCCGTGGATCACCCGATGGGTGGTGGTGAAGGTCGTGCATCCGGAGGACACCCTCGTTCGAGAAAAGGCTTGCTGGCCAAAGGTTACAAAACACGTAACCCTAAAAAGACCAGTAAGAAATTTATTATTGAAAGAAGGAAAAAATAACGGATTAAACTGAAAGAATTATGAGTCGTTCACTAAAAAAAGGACCTTACATACAGGCAAGTCTCGAGAATCGGGTACTGGCCATGAATGAGGCTGGCAAAAAAGAGGTTATCAAAACCTGGTCAAGAGCCAGCATGATATCGCCGGACTTTGTAGGCCATACCATCGCGGTTCACAACGGAAACAAGTTTATTCCGGTATATGTAACCGAGAACATGGTAGGACACAAGCTTGGTGAGTTTGCACCTACGCGTACCTTCAAGGGTCACTCGGGTAATCGTTAATTTATGTTAATGAGTAAAAGAAATTCACAATAATGGGAGCTCGAAAAAGAGAATCAGCCGAAAGGCTTAAAGAAATAAAGAAACAGACAGCTGTAGCAAAGCTGAATGATGTTCCTACTTCCCCCAGGAAGATGAGGCTGGTAGCAGACCTCGTAAGGGGAGTAGAGGTAAACCGTGCTTTGGATATACTCAAGTATACCAAAAAGGAGGCATCCATTCGTCTGGAAAAACTACTCCGTTCGGCAATAGCCAACTGGGAATCCAAAAACGAAGAGGATCGCAAAGAGTTGGAAAGCGGCAATGTGTGTGTCCAGACAATAATGGTTGGACAAGGCCGTTCACTCAAGAGAATCAGGACAGCACCACAAGGTCGTGCGGCCAGGATACGCAAGCGTTCCAACCACGTGACCATTGTATTGGGCAAGAAAAGTAAAACCGTAAAAGAGGAGCAATAAAATGGGACAAAAAACAAATCCTATATCAAACCGACTTGGTATAATCCGTGGCTGGGACTCTAACTGGTACGGTGGAAAAGACTATTCTGCAAAACTGCTGGAAGATTCAAAGATCCGCGAATACCTCAATGCACGTCTGGCCAAAGCCAGCCTGTCCAAAATAGTGATTGAGAGAACACTTAAGCTCATCACTGTAACAATCCACACTGCCCGCCCCGGTATTATAATCGGTAAAGGTGGTCAGGAGGTAGACAAACTTAAGGAAGAGTTGAAGAAAATCTCCAACAAAGAGGTTCAAATCAACATTTTCGAAGTTAAGAGGCCTGAGATTGACGCAAATATTGTTGCAAACAATATCGCCCGTCAGGTAGAGGGTCGTGTTTCCTACCGTCGTGCCATAAAAATGGCTATGGCATCTACCATGAGAATGGGTGCTGAGGGTATCAAGGTACTTATCAGTGGTCGTTTGGGCGGAGCCGAGATGGCAAGAAGGGAGCTTTACAAAGAGGGTCGTACCCCGCTGCATACATTCCGTGCTGATATTGACTATGCTCATGCTGAGGCTCATACCAAGGTAGGGGTAATCGGTATCAAAGTCTGGATTTGCAACGGTGAGGTGTTTGGCAAAAGGGATCTTTCTCCCAATGCAGGTATATCGGCAGCTTCGGCTCCTTCACAATCAGGTGGTGGCCGTGGCAACGACAGACCTCGCAGAGGCGGCGGAAGGAACGATAACCGTGGTGGCAGAGGTGGCAGCAGAGGCCGTGATAACCGTGGCTCTGACAACCGTGGCCCACGTACTCCAAGAGCCGAGTAGTACTCAAACTACATATAAGAAAAGAGAGACCATATACGGCCTCTCTTTTTTTATTTTACTACATTTGCAGGAGAGAGACCAGCATCATTTTTTATTAACTATACATAGAGCTATGAAAAAATTATTTCTTTTGCTGTGTGCCGGTTTAATAGCCGCTATTTCATTTGCACAGCCGCTTGCACAAGTATCGCCCGAAAAGGCAGGAATGGACCCTTCCAGGCTATCCAACGTGGATGCCATTGTAAACAACTCAATTGAAAAAGGGGAGATCCCCGGTGCTGTATTGGCTGTGGTGAGGGGAGACAAGATTGTATACCTCAAAAGCTACGGGAACAAATCGGTTTACCCCAAGGCAGAGAAGATGGATGTAAACACAATATTCGATATGGCATCGGTTTCAAAATCGGTGGGTACGGCTATATCAGTAATGCAGTTGGTGGAGCAGGGCAAGATTCGCCTCACCGACAACGTGGCTATGTACATTCCCGGCTTCAATGGGTATGAAAATCCCGAGAATGGCCGCAAAACAGATATCCGGGTAATAGATCTGCTGACCCATTCCTCGGGGCTTCCTCCTTATGCTCCAGCTGCTCAATTGGTGGAAAAATACGGATCGCCCTCTCCCGAAGGGTTGCTGGAGTATATCTCGACCTGCAAAAGGGATTTTGCCCCTACTGAAAAATTCCAGTACAGTTGCCTTAACTTCATTACACTGCAACATATTGTCCAGAATATTTCGGGAATAAGCCTTGCCGAATATGCAAGAAAAAACATCTTTGATGTGCTGGGCATGAAACATACATCGTACAATCCTCCCGAAGAGCACTATCCTATGATTGCTCCTACCGAGAAACAGGCCGATGGTTCGGTTATCCTCGGCAAGGTGCATGATCCCCTTGCCAGGCTGCTCAACGACGGAAATTCGGGGAATGCCGGGGTCTTTTCAAATGCAAATGACCTGGCCGTATTGGCTGCAGCCCTTATGAACGGAGGGGAGTACAATGGAAAGAGGATTTTAGGTTCACTCACAGTCGAGGCCATGACCCGGGTACCTGCAGGGTTGGAACATATAGGGCGTTCTCTTGGCTGGGATAATTACTCCCCTTATGCTTCCAATAACGGGAATCTGTTCCATCCTGTAAAAACGTATGGTCATACAGGTTATACAGGAACTTCGTTTGTAGTTGACCCTGTCTCAAAAACCGCTGTGATATTGCTGGCCAACAGGGTACATCCCGAGGACAAGCATAGTGTGGTGAGGCTGCGTGCGTTAGTTGCCAATGCTGTTGCTGGAGCGGTTATCTGCAAGTAGTAGGTCTGCAACCACAATTGCCGCTGCTGCCTCCAGAACTACCGGGACACGTAAGGCGAAACAGGTGTCGTGCCTGCCCTCTATTACTAATTCTTGTATTACACCGGTTGTGAGGTTTATGGTTTTTTGAGGGAGGGAGATACTGGAGGTTGGCTTTACTGCTACCCGGAAAACGACGGGATTACCGTTTGTAATACCACCATTTATGCCGCCTGCAGCATTGCGGGCGGTTTTTCCTTTTGTATCCACAATCGGGTCATTGTGCTGTGACCCCCACATGGCAGCTGCCTCGAAGCCATCGCCAAATTCGATGCCTCTTATGCCGGGGATGGCAAAGGCAACATGTGATAACAGGGACTCTAAGCTGTCAAAAAAGGGCTCACCCAATCCGGCCATAATGTTGTCTATTTTGCATTCGACTATTCCTCCAAGCGAATCCCCGCGTTCCAGCGCTTCGTCCAGTTTGGCTTCCCAGTCGGGAGTGCCGCCTATTGTGAGGATACGGCTGCTGATGGAAATGGGTTCCAGTATTTTCTTTGCAATCACTCCTGCTATGACGAGTGCGAGTGTAATCCTGCCCGAATGGTGCCCTCCTCCACGAGGGTCGGCAAAACCGTGGTGTTTTGTGCGGGCTGTGAAGTCGGCATGGCCGGGTCTTGGTACATCTTTGAGATTGTCATAGTCATGGGAGCGGGTGTTAAGGTTCCTGACTATCACAGAGAGGGGTGCACCGGTGGTTACTCCGTTGTACAATCCCGATAGGAATTCGAGGGACTCCTGCTCTACCCGGGGTGTCCCTCCTTTTTTACCGCCTGCGCGCCTCTGCAAATCTTCCCCGAAGTCGTCTGCGGTCAATTTTATGCCGGCCGGGAGGCCATCTATTGTGACTCCTATTGCAGGGCCGTGGGATTCTCCAAATAGTTGAACCCTGTATCTGTTTCCAAATGTATTCATATTGGTTGGGTGTTATTTGAAATTTTTGAGGAAGTCGGGGAAGGACTTGGAAATACAATCCAGGTCGTCCATATATACCGGTTCCTTAATGTTTAGAGAGGCTGTAATTATGGACATGGCTATGCGGTGGTCGTTGTGAGAGCTGCAGTATCCTCCGTGCAGGGGGCCTCCCTGTATCACCATCCAGTCGCCGTCAATGTCGATGGTTGCGCCCAGCTTGGTGAATTCGGTGAAGATGCTCTCTGCCCGGTTGCTCTCTTTGTTGGAGAGTCTTTGGATCCCTTTTATTTTACTGGTCCCGTCGCAGTTGAGTGCAAGCACTGCGAGCGTGGGGAAGAGGTCGGGGGAGTTGGTTGCGTCAAATTCGAAGGGGAGCAAGGGGTGTTTGGGTTTGATAATCTCAATGCTTGAGCCAAGGATAATCTCTTTTTTTGAATCTTCTTTAAAGACACATGGGATATCGCCACACATTACCAGGTATTTGGGATGTTCGGTTATGTTTATCTCGACTCCGCAGCCCTTAAGGATATCAACTATTTTTTCGTCGGCTTGTTTGGAGTCTGCAGGTAAATTAGTGATTGTCACTCCATTGGTGATTGCTCCGGCAACCATGAGCATTGAGGCTCCGCTCCAGTCTCCTTCGATGGGGATAAAGTTGCGGGGTTTGTATTTTTGTTTCCCGGGTATTTTGAATTCCCTGTAATCGGAGTTTTCCACTGTTATGCCAAAGTCCTTTATGGTTTTGATGGTGAGGTCTATGTAGGGGGTGCTGGTGGGTTCGGAAAGGGTTATCTTGCTGCTTTTGTCGCACATTGGAAGGGCCATCAGCATTCCGGAAAGGAGCTGTGAGCCGCCTTTGCCCGAAAGTTCGAGGGAGGCGGCAGTGAGTGAGCCCGTTATAACGGCAGGGAGCTTGCCTTCTTTGGTTTCTATTTGTAGGCCGAGTTCTTGCAGAGGCTTATCGCTAGGGAAGAGTTCCCTTCGGTTGAGACCGCCTTCTCCTTTGATGGTTACACTCTTGAGCCCTTTTTCCTTGCCCGGGAAGTGTCCTGCTGCCGGTATCATGATCCTGCATAACAGGCCTGACTCCCCGACGTTAATGTTGACATTGCGGATGGTTCTTGTAAACTTGCTCTCTTTGCCGAACGAGGCGGCAAGCTCTTCTATCCCCGGACTGGTTATCTCTATTTTGAATTTGGGGAGTTTGCATTTCTCTACCTTGACCTTGGCCCCGAGTTTTTTAATCACGCCCAGTGCTGCTTCGCTGTCGGCGCAGGGTGTGTAGCCATAAAGGGAGGTTTTCCCTTTTGCCCAGGCTGCTGCCAGAATGGCTCTCTGAGCATGGCTTTTTGATGCCGGGGCGGCTATTTTGGGGAGAAGCCTTTTTTTGGAGACCTGGTTAGAGTAATATTTCTTTGAGATTAGCTTCTCGGCTTCTGTTATTGTCAGCTGTCCGGGAGCCGTGGCACTCTCTTCGTCGAGGGTGCAATAGATAAACGGAGAACCTAAAAAGTGTGCCAGCAGGCGGGTGAAGCGGCCTTCGTCTCCTATGGAAAAGGCTGCCAGCTTGCCCTTTGGGGCTGTTTTGTAAAGGTTGAGGACCCTTGAGCACTCTTGGATGGTTTTTGAGGCGGTAACAATCTTTACTATATCGGCACCGTTTTTAATACAGGTATCGTAAATTTCGATTAGTCTTTCGTAGCTGTCTGTTGCTTCAAAATTATGGTATGAAAGTACTATCTTGAAGCCTGCCTTGCGGGCGGCTGTGATGAGGTCGCTGCGGTACTCTTCCGGAGAATCGTAATCGAGGTCCAGGTAGCGGGCTCCGGTGCTTTTTTTTGTGCGTGTTCCCAAGATGGCCCAGGTAAGTCGTTTCGCACTTTCATTGTGGGACAGATTGTAAGTGCGGCATGTAGCCATAAGGTCTTTTTTGGAACGGAAAAGGTTTACTGTCTCTTCCCTGCCAAGGTTTGTGAGGTCCAGTCGAATCTCTGCCATGTTGCTTTTGGAAAGAGCTTCGTTCACATTATTAAGGCCCGGCGTGCCAATGCTAAGACAAATCATAAATAACCCCCTCCAGGGCGTCGATGTTTACAGGATGGATAATGCATTTACCAATCCTTTCAATTAATATAAATGAAATTGTATCTCCCGATTTTTTCTTGTCCATGATCATTGCTTTTGCAAGTTCCGATGCGGGGACGGGGGAGTGGGTTTCCAGCCCGATTGCGGTGAATGAGTTTTCAATGGTTTTGGCCTCTGCATCATCCAGCAAAGAGAGTTTTACAGAGAGCCTTGCTGCCATGCATATTCCTATTGCAACAGCTTGGCCGTGTGGCATCCCGGTCTTTTTTTCCAATGCATGGGCAAAGGTGTGTCCCAGGTTCAGTTGTTTCCTTTCTCCCTTTTCATACATGTCCCTTTCTACAATTGCTGCTTTTATGGAGGCAGCTTTTTGGGCGTAAGGGGCTATGGCGTCAATATCTGCTTTTTGCAGTTTTCTTTTGGAGATCCCGTTCAATAGTGCTGTCGATTTGAAAAATGAGTCCCTGTCTCCTATGACAAATGACTTTAACATTTCGGAAACTCCTCCCAGGAACTCCTCCATGGGCAGGGTTTCCAAAAAGGCAGGGCAGAGCAGGGTAAAGGCCGGCTGGGTGATTGTTCCGAGTATGTTTTTGTATCCGTTTGAGTTGACTCCGTTCTTGCCTCCGATTGAGGCATCTACCTGAGCCAGCAGAGTGGTGGGGACAAATCCAAAACGGAGCCCCCGGTAAAAAACTGATGCTGCAAAACCGACAATATCGGTGGTGATTCCGCCGCCTACTGCAAGTACAAAGCTGTCGCGGTCGGTCCCTGCATCCATAAGTTTGTCTGCAATCAGGGAGAGGTTTTCCAGAGTCTTGTTATTCTCGGTAGCGTCAATTTCTATTTGGGGATAGGGAAAGTAATTGCCATACAGCTGTTTGACTTTGGAGTCGATAATGACAACCACATGCCTCTCCCGGGAAAGGAGAGACAGGATCTCATCGGGTGAGAAACACGTCAGGAGCTTAACAGAGTCTTCCATAGTAAACACAAAGTTAAAATTTAATTCCATTTATTTAAAAAAGTTAGCGGTTACAACGGTTGCAGTAAATTTAGAAACAGATATTTTTTCGTCGGAAAAAGATAATTCGGGTTTTGAGTCTCTTTATCTGCATTGTTGTTGTATAACTTTGGTGAAAAAGATATGCTTTGTCGTACTTACAGTGCTGCCTGTATTGGTATTGATGCTATTACAATCGTGGTAGAGGTAGATGTTTCCCAGGGTATCAGTTTTTATTTGGTAGGTTTGCCGGACAGTGCCGTCAGGGAGAGCCAGCAACGGATATCCACTGCCCTCCAGACCATTGATGCCCGCATACCGGGCAAGAGGATAACCGTGAACCTGGCTCCGGCCGATATCCGAAAGGAGGGATCTTCCTTTGACCTGGCCATTGCAGTGGGTATCCTTGCTGCCTCCGGTCAATATAGCTTTGAGGGATTAGGCAATTTCATGATAATGGGGGAGCTTGCTCTGGATGGTTCCCTTCGTCCGGTACCAGGCGCGCTTTCTGTTGCAATCCATGCTGCGGCAGAATCCTTCAAGGCTTGCGTATTCCCGGTGGAATCGGCATACGAAGCATGCGAAGCGGTGAACATTGATGTTTATGCTGCCAATAATATTAAGGAGGTCATCTCAATACTTTCGGGCGAGGGTTGCCATGTACCTTTGAAGCCTTCGGATGCAGGGACTGAGGATTCCCTGGATCCGGATATTCCTGATTTTGCCGATATCAAAGGGCAGGAGTACATAAAAAGAGGGCTGGAGATTGCTGCTGCCGGATCGCATAATGTGTTGATGTGTGGAGCTCCCGGTTCGGGTAAGAGCCTTATGGCAAAGGCCATGGCCGGTATATTGCCTCCTCTTGGGAGGTCGGAGGCGGTAGAGACCACAATGATTTATTCTGTGTCGGGCAGGGAACGGGGTAGCCAGGGATTGCTCCGCAAAAGGCCGTTCCGTGCTCCGCATTACTCTTCCTCTGCAATTTCAATAGTAGGTGGGGGTGTAAAGGCCCTGCCGGGAGAGATATCCCTGGCTCACAACGGTCTTTTGTATTTGGATGAATTGCCGGAGTTTTCGGGGCGATTGCTGGAGATGTTACGGCAACCTCTGGAAGACAGGAGGGTCTCAATTTCCAGGGCCCGCTATAAGGTTACCTATCCTTGCAATTTCATGCTTGTGGCTTCCATGAATCCTTGCCCTTGCGGGTATTACGGGCTGCCGGGAGACCGTTGCAGCTGCACTCCGTACGGAGTGGCAAGGTATGTTTCCCGTATTTCGGGTCCTTTGATGGACAGGATTGATTTGAACATAGAGGTAAGCCCTATCCCTGGCGACCGTTTGTTGGGGGAGGAGAGGGCAGAGCCTTCCTGTGCTATCAGGGAGAGGGTGGTTGTTGCAAGGGAGGTGCAGTTTAGCCGTTTCAAAGGGAAAATCAACACAAATTCTCAAATGGGTCCTGCCGATATAGCCAGGTATTGTCCGTTGGGACCTTCAGAAAAGCAGCTCGTCTCTGTTGCAATCAACCGTTTAAACCTCTCAGCCCGCGGTTTTAGCAAAATACTCAAAGTGGCCCGCACCATCGCCGACCTGGACAATTCAGCAAAAATTTTGGTATCACACCTTGCCGAGGCCATTCAGTACCGGGCAGCATCCCTCGGATAAATTAACAA
>SABC01000113.1 GCA_009929175.1 Bacteroidia bacterium
GAGTCATACTTCCCTGTGTTATTGATCAACTTCCACCTTACTAAAGAGATAGGAGAAAATGTGAAAGCCTCGTTCTATGCAAACAACATGATTAACAACAGGCCGTTGTACGAGAGTAAGAGAACACCCGGGTCATTCACCCGGATCAATATCCCCATGTACTTTGGTTTCGAACTTTCATTGCAAATCAAATAGCATAATACCTGTAACGATATGAAAAAGATAAGATATATAATATATGCTGCTGTATTGGGAATGTTTTCGTTGGTCTCATGCGACCAGTTTGACAGTGTTTCCGATATTGGCGAAATCGAGTCCCTTAGTGCAAAAATAGGGATTACCCTCAATCTTGGCTCAGCACCTGTACCCGACAACCTTAACGTGAGGCTGGTAAACTTTGCCGAAAGGTATGAGCTGACTGCTACAATGACTCCTCAGGGAACAGTTACCGTAAATGATATTATCCCCGGGATTTATACAATTACCGTAAGCGGAGAAAAGAACGAAGATGGTTTTACCTACAATTACAGCGGGAACGCTGTGAACGTAGATATTGTATCGGACAACAAGCAGATCAACATCCAGCTGGGAGCCTCCAAATCGGGAGCACTGGTGTTCAAGGAGGTTTATTACTGCGGGTCGCGTACTCCAACCGGGGGTTCTTATTTCCGTGACCAGTTCTATGAGATTTACAACAACAGCGAGGTGGTTCAAAACGTGAGGGGATTGGCAATAGCCATGATCAACCCTATGACAGCAACTGCCAACCTCCCTGTTTGGGTGGGCCCCGATGCCGACAAATATGTATATGCCTTGCAGATCTGGCAAATTCCCGACAACCAGGATTATCCGTTGGAGCCGGGGGAGTCTGTGATCATTGCCCAAATGGCCGATGACCATACTAAATCAAATCTCAACCCAACTGCTCCGGTGAATCTTTTGAGTGCCGAATTTGAAACATTGGTAAGGACTACTTCGTTGATCCAGGATAACCCGGCAATCAATATGACCATGGCGTTTTGGCCTTCCCCGACCCCACAGTGGCTCACCACAGTGTTCGGAGGTGCTTTTGTGTTGTTCCTGCCATCGGAGCCAATTGACCCCAACAGTACTACAGAGGTAGTGAGCCCTCAGGGATCAACTTCTAAAAACTACCGTATACCTATTGAAAACGTGATAGATGCCCTGGAAAATGTGGGGAACCCCAATCAGGTACAGCTCAAGCGTATGCCAGCTGTTTTGGATGCCGGTGCTGCTACAGTGAACGGGACATACCTTGCAAAGAGCGTGGCACGTAAGGTAAAGGAGACATTGCCGTCGGGCAGGGTTATCCTGTATGATACCAATAACAGTTCGGACGATTTTGAGGTAATGGACCCTCCTGTAATCAGGAGATACGGAGCAAAAGCACCGTCATGGAATACTTGGAAGTAATGTTAAACAGGTAAAAGCTATGAAAATGAGAAAAGTTAAATATATAATAGGGGCTTTTGCAATTGTTTGGGCCCTGCTGTCGGTACAGGTTGCCACAGCTCAAAAGAAGGCGGAGCAAAATTCCCCCGTATCGATAGAACTCCTCAAGGCCAAATCCCTGTGGTTCCATTCCGGAAACGGTGCCGGACTGGTTCTTGACAACCTCAGGAGTTTTAGCTTGCTAGAGGCAGGTTACAGTGTTACAAACGGCGATTTCAAACGTATCCAGCAAGGAGATAAGGAGAGTGTGCTGGGCATTATTACCGAGGGTGGACAGGAGCTGGGAGATGCTTATGCCTGGGGCAGGTTTTCCTACAACAACATCACAACCCGCGACTCAAGGTTCAACACGGCAATGCTTAATCCCTTAAGGAGGGTTCCGTATTTCCCTGTGGATCCTAATTTGAGCGACTGGAAAAAACAGGACTACAACCTGCAGATGAAGGTGGCGTCAAAACCTCTGCTCGGCAGGTATATCCTGGGAGTGCAGGCAGAGTATAATGCCCATACCGGAGCAAAACAGGTTGACCCGCGTTCGGAACAGTACTTCTATTCAGTAAATGTCAAGCCCGGAGTAGCTGCTTTTTGGGGCGACCATCAGTTGGGTGTAAATTTCGAATATGAAAACATGATCCAGGAGACCCGCAAACACACCAACAGCAACGGCCAGTCCAATCAGGACGTTTTTGTGATGAAAGGCCTCGGTAACCATTACACAGCGGTTATTGGTGGTCTCCAATCTTTGGGCAGCTTTGTTTACAATGCCAACAAGGTCGGAGGGGAGCTCCAGTATATGTACAATCTCGGAGATGTGAAGCTGTTCCTCAATGGAGGCTATAGTTTCCGTGTAGAAGATGTGGTAAGGGACATTACAAAACCAAGGAAAGAGGGAACCCTCAAAGAGAGTGCCGTGTATGCAAATTTTGCTGCAGTTGCCCAGGACGAAAACCTTCACAGGCTCGATGTTTCCTTTCGCAGTGACCGTGTGAAAGGGATAGAGTATGTACAGGTTCTGGACCTTACATATGAGGTGCAACAATGGGTAGATGTTTATAGCAGTATCCGTTCTACATACGACCAGGATGACATCCGTCTCTCCTACGATTTCTACAGGGGTGCCGGACATGAGTACAGCTGGAAGGCCGGATTGTTTGCAAATTACCGACTTAATGACGACCTCTACATTATGCCCGAATCCCAAATGAAGGTAGAGAACCTTTACTTTGGAGCCAATGGCAAGGTGAACCTTGGTGCAGGTGCCAATGGTAAATTCATACTTGGGGCCGATTTTGTTTACAAGAACAACATGGATGGTCTTTATAATTACGGAGGGGCAGACCCTGCTTCCATTGTGATTACCCAGTTCATGACTCCCGATTTTGAATACCTTAAGCAAAACTATTACAAAATAGGTGGTGCTGCCAGCTTTTTCACAACCATAGGTCAAGCCCGCAAAAGCGGGATGTTCCTTAAACTTGCTGCCGACTACTATAAACCAACCGAAGGTGACGGGAACAGGGTACAAGCTACCTTTGGGGTTGGATTTACTTTTTAACCGATTGATTTGTAATGTTCAAAAACAAACTGATTCTTATCATTGCCGCTCTCTCCCTCTCCCTGGCTGCTGCCGGGGAGCAGAGGGGGTTTGCGATAATTATCGATAATGAGACCTATGCAGCCTGCAAGGCTGATATTGAAAACTACAGAACTGTGCTGGAGAGTGAAGGGTTCTCCGCTGTAGTGGTTGCCCGGGTGTGGAGCGACCCTGTGCAGGTTAAGGATGTCCTGCACAACATGTATCTGAATGACGGATTGGAAGGAGCTGTGTTCATTGGCAATATCCCAATCCCCATGATACGGGACGCTCAACACTTTACTTCTGCTTTCAAGATGGATCAGGAGCTCTATCCCTTCAAGAGCTCCTCTGTTCCATCCGACAGGTTCTATGACGATTTTGACCTTAAGTTCGATTACCAGGGTCATGATTGCGATGATCCCATGTTCCACTACTACTCCCTTAGGCACGACTCACCCCAGTATATTCAAAGCGACATATACAGTGGGAGGATAAAGCCTACAAGGAAAGGAGAAGAGGGGTACAGGCAGGTTAGGGAATATTTTACCAAGCTTCTTGCAGAGCGTAAAAAGGAGAACCCCTTGGATGTGATTACATCATATACAGGGGAGGGCTCTTTTTCCAACAGTATGACGGCATGGAAAGACGAGGGACATCTCATGAGGGAGCAGTTCCCGAATGCCTTCAAGGACAAAAACTCCGTCAAGTTCCTGTTCTTTGCAATGGAACCATTCATGAAGGATATGGTGACCGATGAGCTTCGCAGGGATGAGATGGACCTAATGCTTTTCCATGAACATGGTATGCCCGACAGGATGTACCTTACGGCCATGCCGTACAGCAAAGGGGCAGATGAATACAGCGAGGCTGCCAGGAGGGTTTTCCGGCAGATGCTTCGCAGGAAAAAGAGCGACGAGGAGAGAGTGCAGGCCATTGCTGAGTGGGCTGCCCATTACCGGATAGACAGTGCCTGGTTTGCAGGGGCTTTTGATAAGGAGGGCTTGGAAAAGGACTCCCTGGAAGACCTGCGTACCGGAATCATTCTGGAAGATGTACCGGTGATTGCCCCCAATGCAAGGATGGTGATTTTTGATGCTTGTTACAACGGAGACTTCCGGGAAGACAACTATATAGCCGGGGAGTTTATCTTTGGCGGGGGAAAGACCCTGGTTACTTTTGCCAATAGTGTGAATGTACTGCAGGACAAAAGCTCCAGCGACCTTATGGGTATGCTGGGTATGGGATTTTGTGTAGGTGAATGGGCCCGTGAGATAAACATCCTGGAGTCGCATATCATTGGCGACCCAACTATGAGGTTTTCCGGAAACAAGGCCTCTGCAATAGATTTGAACTCCAAAGATACCGGATATTGGACTGGGGTTTACGAAAACGAAGAGCATCCCGACCTCAAAGGGCTGGCCTTGCACAAGCTGTTCCTGCTGGATTACAAAGGTATGCCGGAGTTCCTTACTTCGGTCTATTTTAGCTCTCCATGGTACTC
>SABC01000114.1 GCA_009929175.1 Bacteroidia bacterium
GCCAAAGCCGGACCTTTTCCCATTCCCGATGCCAGCAAACCCTGGATAATCGGCACCTCTGTAAGGGTCGCAAAATACATGAAAGCACCCACTACACTTGCAAAAAAGTTGGACCATACAGTATTGCCACCAACAGCCCACTCAATCCACGAATTTGGAACAACGCCAGGGATTGATGTCTCTCCATGGGTAGAACCCAACAGGAACCCCGCAGTGACAACGCCAACAGCAAGCAGAGGCATTATCTGCTTTGCAAAGCTCCATGCAGAGAGTGTCCACTCCCGGTTATCATCGTCTTGTTTATCCAAAAGGGTCATAACACTCAAAGAGATAATGCCCACAACCATTGGCACCAAAGGCACAAACACCTTGTTGTTTATCAAATTGGCAGCCAAAAGTGCCGAAGCAACCGTGGCAAAGACACCTGCAGCCACCCACTGCCACTTGATCTTCAAAATCTTCACCAACGAGTAACACAACATCAATACAAAGCCTGCCGTAATAAACCATTTGTAGGTAAAAATAAAGTACCAGAAGCTGGATGTATCATCCGATGCCGGAGCACCCCAGTTAGCAAAGACCAAGATTGCCACCAAGGTGAAAAAATGGAAAGAAGTATGGCTCATAGGCCTCTTCTCCTCCATTGCCGGAAAGTTCATCTGCTCCTCTTTTTTGGCTTTCTCCTCTTTACGGTAGATCACAGACATGATTAAACCTATTACAATTGAAAATCCCACTGCTCCAACAGTACGTGCAACTCCCATCTCAAAGCCCAGGATTCGGGCTGTGAGGATTATTGAGAGTATGCTGATTGCAGGCCCCGAATAGAGGAAAGCCACCGCAGGCCCCAACCCTGCTCCACGTTTGTAAATGCTGGAGAACAGCGGAAGGATTGTACAAGAGCAAACAGCAAGGATAGCTCCCGAAACACTGGCGATTGTATATGCCAGCCATTTTTTTGCATTTGCCCCAAAGTATTTGAGCACCGCCCCCTTGCTCACGAATATCGAGATTACCCCCGCTATGAAAAAGGCAGGAAGCAAGCATAGTATCACATGCTCCTGAGCATACCAGGCAGAGAGGTCCAGGGTAGCAGCTACCGCAGTCATGAAGGTCTCATTCCCGACCGGCATGAAAAACACAGCAGCAAACACTACAACTATCCACAAAAGGATCTTGAGTTCTTTTTTATTGTCCATAATGTGTGATCCCCTGTAATTACAACCCGAGGGCCTGTTTAACTTCGCTTTCGGAAGGCACACGTCCTTTTATCTTGACAACCTCATTTACAACTACTGCTGGTGTTGCAATCACATTGTATTTCATGATATCCATGATGTCTTCTACCTTGGAAATTTGTGCATCAACACCGTTTTCGGCAACAACTTTCTCTACAATCATCTGGGTCGTTTTGCATTTAGCACAATCTGTTCCTAAAATCTTGATTTCCATTTCTTTATTTTAAATATAAATGTATATGTAATAAATCCCTACTATTATGAAAACAGAGGCGATTACCCGCTTGAACCACTTTTCGAAACTCTTCATTCCATCGTAAAACTTGCCGACATTGGAAAGGCTGTATGCAATTATCCATGCAATGACAATAACGGGAAGCCCTGTTGCAATGGAAAAGAGAGGAGGCAAGAGCAATCCCGACGGGGAAGCAATTGTCATAGGTATAAGTACACCAAAGTAAAGCACTCCGCTAAAAGGACAAAAAGCAAGGGCAAAAGCAACTCCCATTATAAAAGAGTTCCAATAACCATTTTTCTGCTTTTCTTCGTTTACTTTTGGATTGAATTTGTCAAATAAAGGAATATTGAATTTAATGAAGTCCAACATCAAGATACCGGCGACAACAAGTGCCACTCCCAACCATAAACCACCGATACCCTGCAGCAACCTCGATACCTTGAATTGGCTGGCTCCAAAATAAAAGACCAACCCCAAGGTAGTGTAACTGAACATCCGGCCAAGGGTATAGAACACACCGTTCACCAAAACCCTGCCCTTTCTTGTAATGTTCTTGCTCAAATAGGCCGTTGCCGTAATGTTTGTTGCCAAAGGGCAAGGGCTGATTGCTGTCATCAGCCCCAGTACAAACGCAGCCAAAAGAGGAAGCTCGTTTTTATATGTATCTACGATATACTGCAGCCACTCCATCCGCTACAATCTTTTGGATATTTCGGACTCAATAAGTGTGGTTAATGTATCCGGGTTATTGACGGCATTTGCAAAAGCCTCGTCTGTGATGTTTGTGAAGTTGTCACCTTTTGAAATTACCAATGAGCTCCAGGAAACCTCGAACTTCTCTTCCAATGCTTTGCTTTGTTCCTGGCCAATTGTGAAAACTTTGAAAAGGACCTTTTCGTTTTGGGCATAATTGTTTTGATAGAAATTGCTAACAACTTCTTCTATGGCATTACAGGTTTTGCAACGCTTTTCGCCATGGAAATAGTAGATGTAAACCAGAGAGGAGTCCTGTACCTCTGCTTGTGCCACCTCATCGGATGACTCGTTTTGGTTGGTCGAATTGCCACATGAACCCAATAACAGGGATCCAATGATCAGGAATAGGATTTTTTTCATTTGTTAAAGATTAAGTATTTGAATTATTCGTTAAGTTACACGATTACACAGCAGGAAACCAACTTTTGGTCCTGTTTGCAATATTCACCAGCATCAGCATGACAGGAACCTCAACAAGTACTCCAACCGTGGTCGCCAAAGCAGCACCCGACTGGAGCCCGAAAAGGGAAATAGCAACTGCAACTGCCAGTTCAAAGAAATTGCTTGCCCCTATCATCCCTGCAGGAGCTGCAACACTATGCGGAAGCCGCCACCTTTTTGCCCAACCATATGCTACGAAGAATATCAGGAAAGTCTGTATTATCAATGGAATAGCAATCAATCCGATATGCAGGGGATTTGCAAGAATGGTATCGCCCTGGAAAGAAAATAGTATTACCAATGTCAGTAAAAGACCCGCTATTGTTATGTTGTTGAATTTCTTGACAAAAACATTGTTGAAGTAATCGATTCCCCTCTTTTTAATCACACTCACCCTTGTGAAGATACCAGCTCCAAGAGGTATTACAACAAACAATACCACCGAAAGGAACAGCGTGTCCCAAGGGATTGATATTCCTCCAATACCCAAAAGGAACGCGACTATAGGCACAAAGGCCACCAATATAATAAGGTCGTTGACAGCAACCTGTACCAATGTATAGGCCGCATCCCCTTTAGAGAGATAACTCCACACAAACACCATTGCTGTGCATGGAGCAGCACCCAACAGTACAGCACCGGCTAAATATTCCCCGGCAAGGTTGGCAGGTATCAGCGATTGGAAAACAACATAAAAGAAAAACCATGCTATTCCGAACATTGTGAATGGCTTGATAAGCCAGTTTGTGACACCTGTCACCACAATCCCCTTTGGCTTTTTACCCACATTCCTTACACTATTGAAATCTACCTTTAACATCATAGGGTAAATCATAAGCCAGATCAAAACAGCCACAGGTATAGAAACATTGGCATACTCCAGTTTACCCAGCAAAGCAGGAATCCCGGGCAGATAAAGCCCGACCATAATCCCGGTCACAATACAAAGGGCTACCCATAACGTCAGGTAGCGCTCAAAAAAACTAATTCCCTCTCTCTTTGCCATAAATCTCTTTCATATAAAAATCGTGGAACGTTTTTTTAATGGCATCCCTTATTCGTCTGAATTCTCCCATTACAAATTCACTGGAACCTACAGCCTCCGACGGGTCTTCAAATCCAAAGTGGAGGCGGGTTTTTACCCTCCCAATAAACGCAGGGCAGCTTTCATTTGCACCACCACAAACTGTGATCACATAATCCCACTCCTCTCCGAGGTATTTGTCGACACTATCCGAAGTGTGTGCAGAGATATCCACTCCTGCCTCTTTCATTACCTCAACAGCTTTTGCATTGAGTTTTCCACTGGCATTGGTACCTGCCGAGCAAACCTGGAGGGAGCTGTCGAATGATTGCAGGAACCCATGTGCCATCTGGCTCCTGCAGCTATTACCGGTACATAAAATCAATATCTTCATCTATCATAAAATTAAATCAATAAAACCATGTCGTTCGTTAATCGCAATTATACGAACTACATTCTTAAAAAAAATCAGACATCACAGTTATTGGCAGCAGGCTCCTCATTGAACAACTCCCCGAACAAAGCCTGGAGCAACTTCCAGTTATCTTTGTTTAAACAATACTTTACGTTTGGAAGATGGATTGTTCCCTGGATTATCCCAGCCTCCTTGAGCTCCTTGAGGTGCTGCGAAAGGGTGCTTTTGGCCACAGGAATCACCTCCGACATATCCCCGTGGAAACAACATTTTTGGTCCAGCAACATTTCAATGATTGCTACACGGACAGGATGGCCCAATGCCTTTGCAAATCGTGCAAGTTGCCTTTGCCTTGCTGTCAACTCTCTCTTACTATCCATGAATATTGTCACATATAAATACTGTTCGCAAAACTACGAATTATTT
>SABC01000023.1 GCA_009929175.1 Bacteroidia bacterium
GGTTATGTCTCTGCAAAATCTTCGTTTGCCCGTACGCAACGTCTTTATATAAACGGGAATATCCCTTTGGCCGATTATGACAAGGCAAAACTTGCCATGGAGTCGGCCCAAAGTGCGTTTGATGCCGCCCGATTGCAGGTGCAGGGTGCCGGCAACCAATTGGATTATACCCGTCTGAGGGCTCCTTTTGCAGGGGTTGTCACCTCTGTTGCTTTGGAAGAGGGCGAACCGGCAGGTGCCGGATATCCTGTTCTGATCTTCTCATCGGCACTGGGGTCGCAAATAAGGTGTTCGCTTCCGGGGAGTGTTGTGAAAGGGGTTTCTGTTGGCGATACTCTCTCTTTTTATTCGGGAGATGATTCCCAAGTGCGTTTTGGGGCTGTGGTTGCAGAGATTGGCAAAGGATCCGGAGCCTCTTTGGCCTATCCGGTGGTGGTGGATATGCTTGAGGGTGCGAGCAGCTTCTTGCCAGGCTCCTCTGTGATGGTAGATTTTTCGGGGAGAGAGCAGGGGATGGTGGTTCCTTCGCATGCATTGGGCCACGACAGCCAGGGCAACTACCTCTTTTTGGCGCAGAGTGACTCTGCAAGCGGGGTTTATAATGTGGTGCAAAGGAGGGTAAAGGCTGGCAGCCTCACTTGGAAGGGGTATGAAATTGTGCAGGGGATAAGTGCCGGGGATATTGTGATTACTGCAGGTCTTTCCAATTTGTATGAGGGAAAACGTGTCCGTTTGATAGAAGAAAATTAAACCGTACTAAAATGAATCTTACCAAATTAACTTTGAACAACAGCAGGATCACTTTGATTGCTGTTTTGCTGGTGGCAATCCTGGGAGTCTCCAACTATTTTGTGATGGAGAGGGATAGTATGCCACCCTATACCGTTCGTTTTGCTTCTGTGGTCACCAGGATGCCGGGGGCCTCTCCTTTGGAGGTGGAATCTTTGGTTACCGATCCTTTGGAAGAGGTCATAAGGGAGCTGGACCAGGTAAAAAGCATTATGGGGGAGTCACGTGAGGGGTTGTCTGTAATTACGGTGGAATTGTCTACGGATGTTGGCAAAAAGGAGCTGGACGGGGTGTGGCTGCAATTGCGCAACAAGGTAGAGGATGCGGTTATGATATTGCCGCCAGGTATTGTGGGGCCGGTAGTCAAGGACGATGGCATTGGCGATGTCTATGGGATTATCCTGGGGGTCACTTCCGACGGGGTGGGCTATGATGTTCTTGAAGATTATGCCAAACAGGTTAGGGATGAGTTGCTTTTGTTGCCCGATGTTGCAAAGGTAAAGATGGGTGGCGTGCAGCAGGAGCGTATTTTCATAAATTTTGACGATAAGGTGCTGGCTTTGCATGGTTTGGATTTGAATACAATCAAAAATGTAATCTCGGCTACAAATGTGCTTGTGCCTGCCGGTGAGGTGAGTGCAGGAAAGGAGAGGATTGCTGTGGAGGGGTCGGGTAGTTTTGGTTCTTTGGAAGATTTGGAAAAAGTGTTGTTGCCTGTGCAGGGTGGTTCGCTCCTCTATTTGGGGGATATTGCAGAGAGTATTACAAGGGAGTATATATCTCCCAGGGAAAAGTTGGTAAAGATAAATGGCAAGCCGGCCATCGCCCTCTTTTTGTCTTTGAGGGATGGTGCCAATATTGTGAGGATGGGAGAGGATGCCGACAGGGTCACTGAGCAACTGAATAAAAATTTGCCTTTGGGCATAGAGGTGGTGAGGTCTGCATCGCAAGACCATGTTGTAAATGGGCAAATTGGAGATTTTTTGGTGAACCTTGTGCAGAGTATTGTCATTGTGCTTGGGGTGATGCTTCTGTTCCTGGGGGTCAGGACCGGCTCTTTGGTGGCTACCCTGGTGCCTGTGGTTATCCTCACCTCATTCTTTTTCCTTGGATTGTTGGGGTTGGGGTTTAACAAGGTCTCTTTGGCCGCCCTCATCATCTCTTTGGGGTTGCTTGTAGATAACGGGATAGTGGTGTCGGAGTCCATTCTGGTCAAAATCAAGGAGGGGATGGGGGCTTTTGATGCTGCCGTGACCTCTGGGAGGGAGCTGCTGGTTCCTCTGCTTATCTCTTCTTTGACCACCTCTGCTGCTTTTTTGCCTTTTGCTTTGGCTGCTACCCCTATGGGTGAGATCTCTTCTCAGTTGTTTTGGGTAGTAAGTGCTACTTTGCTTGGCTCCTGGGTGCTCTCATTCACTTTGATTCCCATGCTTGCAGTATATGTTGCCAAAACCGGTGAGGGAAAGAAGAGTAAATGGTCTTTGGCTCTGGACAATTATATAAAAAGGTTCAATTTGTGGTACAACAAGTTGTTGTTGTTTTTCCTGGAGAGGCCTTTCAAATTGCTTTCGGTTATTGCCGTGCTTTTTGTGCTGGCTGTTGTTTCCATACGTTTCATCCCTTTCAAACTGGTGCCCGACAGTGACCGTAACCTGGTTACTGTAGATATAAATTTCCCATCGGGTATGCAGATAGAGAACACTGTGCAGGCTGTGGATATCATTGGAGCTTTCATAGACAGTACCTTGCTTGTCAAACAAGGGTCAAAAATGGCAGGGGTGCTGGATTACTCTGCCTTTGTGGGGGAGGGGCCCGAGCCTTACGATTTGGGTTATTTCAAGAATGAGGCAAAGGCTGGTTATGCCCATATGTTGCTCAATACCACCGGAGACAAGGACAACGACCTTATAATTGGAAAGGTGAGTGCTTTTTGTGAGGGGAATATTCCCGATGCCGATATTCGTGTGAACCGGCTCACTGGTGCCGGTGCTTCGGGAACTCCTGTAGAGATTAGGGTTTCCGGCGACAATCCAGAAAAATTGCGCTCTATTGCCAACCAAATAAAAATGAAATTGAGGGAGGTACAAGGGGCTGTCAACATTACTGACGATTGGGGGCCG
Source organism: Bacteroidia bacterium (assembly GCA_009929175.1). Taxonomy (GTDB): domain Bacteria; phylum Bacteroidota; class Bacteroidia; order Bacteroidales; family UBA932; genus Bact-08. The sequence continues at coordinate 2,910 of SABC01000023.1, forward strand.
ATGACCAAAAAGCTATTTGTGGACATTGACGCTCATAAAGCTGCCCGTGCGGGGCTTACAAGCCTTGAGGCCTCCATGGCATTGAATGCCGGCATGTCCGGGGTTCCGGTAGATGAATTCAGGGATAGTGACAAAAGGGTTCCCGTATATTTGAGGGGTGTGCAGAGTGTTGGCAGCGATGAGCAGGGAATTGGCAGCGATGTGCGCAAACTGGAGGGATATACAATTTACTCTGCCCGTGCCCAAAGGGCTGTTGGATTGCAGGAGATTGCACAGGTAAAGACCGTGTGGCAATATCCTAAGATCATCCGCAGGGAGTTGGAGCGTACAATCACGGTTGGTGCCTACCTGAAACCGGGTTACAATGCTGCCGATATTTTTGAGCAGACAGAGCCGTGGATAAAGGAGCAGTCGGTTGAGTGGGGCAATGGTTACAGTTACCAGTTCGGGGGAGAAGATGAGGATACCGCCGACAACCTGGGGGCAATATTTGTCAATTTGCCTCTTGCTCTCTTTTTGATTGTTTTGTTGTTGGTTTTGCAGTTCAACTCCATACGTAAGATGACTATCATTGTTATTTCCATTCCGCTTGGAATCATTGGCGTTGTTGTAGGTTGGTTTATAGGAGGCTCTTTTGTTAGTTTCTTTGGCGTGCTTGGTGTTATTGCCCTTGCCGGGATTGTGGTTAACAATGCCATTATATTGATAGACAGGATAGATATTGAGATTGCAAACGATGGCGATGCCCATTTGAACGATGTGATTATAAGGGCTGCCCACAACAGGTTCCGCCCGGTGTTGCTCACCACCCTCACTACCTCGTTGGGTATGCTTCCGCTTTGGTTTTCGGGCGATTTGCTTTGGGAACCTTTGGCACTTGCCATAATTTTCGGGTTGTTGTTTGCCACAGTCATTACTTTGCTTTATGTGCCCGTTTTGTACAAACTATTTTTCAAAAAAATTGCAGGTTAAGAAATCTTATTTAACTTTGCAGCACAAAGTACTTTTCAAAATGAAGAAAGAAGAGGATTATTTAAAGGATTTGATGGCGATCCGCTCTTTGATGGAGCGCTCTTCGCGTTTTATGTCGCTGTCGGGGTGGGCCGGAGTGCTTGCCGGTATCTACGCTTTGGTGGGTGCATATATTGCCCACTCACTTTTTGGGTTCCGCCCTGCAGAGTTGGCCGGGCAGGCCGTGTTTAACGGCGGTGAAACCGGAGTGTCCGGCGTGCAAGCCTTGGAGTCGGTTTTCCCGGTGGTTTGGGTTGCCGTTGCGGTGTTGCTGCTCTCGCTTGGCAGTGCCTTTTACCTCACCCGCCGCAGGGCTGTCAAAACCAAGGAGCCTGTAGGCAGAGCTGCCTCTGCAAGGTTTATTGCAAACCTCTCGATGCCCTTGGTTGCGGGTGGCTTACTGATGCTGGTGCTGCTTTTTACCGGCCAGGTGTGGTTGCTCATACCGCTGTCACTCATCTTTTATGGTATAGCAATGTTCAATGCGGGTAACTATACATTCAGGGAGCTAAAGTTGCTTGGGGCCATTGAGGTGGTGCTGGGTCTGTTTGCTGCCCTTTTCCCTGTGGCAGGCTTGTTGTTCTGGGCTGCCGGTTTTGGGGTGATGCACATTATTTACGGAATTGTAATCCATTACAAATACCAACGGTGATAGGCTCCCTTCATAAACTCCACAAGGCGTTCGAGAACCGTACGCGGCTGGGCATCATGAGTGTGCTGGCCGCCAGTGAATCGCTGGACTTCAACTCACTCAAGGAGCTGCTGGATGTTACCGACGGTAACCTTGCCAGCCACCTCAAGGCGTTGGAAAAGGAGAGTTTCATTGAGGTAGAGAAGAGCTTTGTAGACCGCAAACCAAATACCCGTTACAACATTACAAATTTGGGCAGGAGGGAGTTTTCAAAACACCTTTCGGCCCTTGAGATATTAATTAAAAGTCAAAAAAAATAGTATGAAAAATTTTTATCAAGATACTTTGAAATCCAAAGTACTTTCCAGTTACGAATTGCCTTTGGTCATAGCATTGGCACTTTTGTCGGGCTTCATAGCCAAAATCCCCTCCTTCTTTGGGCTGGATGGCGATTGGTTCTTCCCGCGCAATATCTCCTTTATTGTGTTGCCTGCTATGGCAATCTATTTTATTGCAAAGAGCGGGCTGGAGTGGAGGCGTGCTGTCGGGGTCATAACCCTTATCCTGCTCTCTGCCCTGTACATCAACCTGCTGCCGGGCGACGACACCCGCGATACCCTGGTGCTCTCCTTTATACATATGCCACTCTTTTTGTGGTCACTCACAGGGTATGCTTTTACAGGTGGTAAAGTAAATGATGGGGAGAAGGTTACCGGGTTTTTGAGATTCAACGGCGACCTTGCAGTTATTGGCGCTGTAATCATCATAGCCGGGGGTATACTCAGTTTTGTTACAATCGGGCTCTTCGAACTTATAGATTTGAGAATAGAGGATTTCTACTTTGGAAACATTGCCATCTGGGGGCTTGCAGCCGTTCCTGTGGCAGGCGCGTATATCGTGCTTAACAACCCTCAGCTTGTAAAGAGTGTCTCTCCCCTGATTGCCAAAATCTTTACCCCTTTGGTGCTGGTTATGTTGTTGGTTTACCTTGCTGCAATTGTATGGACCGGCAAAGATCCCTATAACGACAGGGAGTTCTTGCTCATATTCAATCTTTTGCTCGTTGGTGTGATGGCGTTGATCCTCTTTTCGGTAGCAGAGGCTAAGGCAAGGGCCAATACCCTTTTGCTCTTTTTGCTCTCGGTGGTCACTATTATTGTGAATGCAGTGGCCCTGTCGGCAATAGTGTTCAGGATTTCGGAGTGGGGCATTACCCCCAACCGTATGGCTGTATTGGGCAGCAATCTGTTAGTCCTCACCAACCTGCTGCTGGTTACCTATCGCCTCTTCCTGGCCATCAAAAAGCAGGACCAGCTGCCCGGCGCACACCTGGCGATAGCCCGTTTCATGCCCTTTTACGCCATCTGGACCGGGATTGTAACCTTCCTCTTTCCCCTTATTTTTGGTGATTAGTTTCATAAAAGGAATGTTTTCGGTAATTTTGCAAAACTTTTGATTGCATTTATTATGGCTAACATTCTCAACGAGGTCTCCAGGACCTTCAACGAATACCTTATCATCCCGGGACTCACAACCAAAGAGCACACACCCGACAAGGTTTCGCTCAAAACACCCCTTGTCAAATTCAAAAAAGGTGAGGCCCCAAGGATTCAGCTCAATATCCCTTTTGTATCGGCAATCATGCAGTCGGTGTCGGACAGCAAACTGGCTATTGCATTGGCCAAAGAGGGCGGTCTATCGTTCATATTCGGATCCCAGCCTATAGAAGAGCAGGCCCGTATGGTGCAAGAGGTAAAGAAATACAAAGCCGGTTTTGTGGAGAGCAGGGCCAATATAACTCCGGAGCATACACTGGCCGATATCCTGGAGCTAAAGAAAAAGACGGGCTTCTCAACCATAGGGGTTACCCACGACGGCACTCCCTGCGGGGTGTTGCAGGGGTTGGTAACCAGCCGTGACTACCGCACAGACAAAGATCCAATGGACAAGAAGGTAAAGGAGTTCATGACTCCTTTCTCTCACCTGATCACTGCTCAGGACGGGATCTCTCTCAACGAGGCCAACGATGTGATTTGGGACCACAAGCTCAACACTCTGCCTATCATAGATAAAAAGCAGAGACTAAAATATTTTGTTTTCCGCAAGGATTACGACAGCCACCGCGAGAACCCTAACGAGTTGCTGGATTCCAAAAAACGGCTCATTGTAGGGGCAGGTATCAATACCCGCGACTACCCGGAGCGCGTTCCTGCACTCATCAAAGCGGGTGTAGATGTGCTTTGCCTCGACTCTTCGGATGGTTTTTCGGTTTGGCAGGCAGAGACAATCGCTTCCATTCGTGAGCACTACGGCAACACCGTTATGATTGGAGCCGGCAACGTGGTGGACCGCGAAGGATTCATGTACCTGGCAAAAGCGGGGGCCGATTTCATAAAGGTGGGCATAGGCGGGGGCTCCATCTGCATAACCCGTGAGCAAAAAGGTATCGGGCGGGGTCAGGCGACAGCACTTATTGAGGTTGCCCATGCCCGTGACGAGTACTTTGCCCAAACCGGAGAGTATATACCCATTTGCTCCGACGGTGGTATTGTCCAGGACTACCATATGACGCTGGGATTGGCCATGGGTGCCGATTTCCTTATGATGGGACGCTATTTTGCAAGGTTTGACGAGAGTCCTACACGCAAAATGTTTGTGAACGGCAATTACATGAAGGAGTACTGGGGAGAGGGGTCCAACAGGGCCCGCAACTGGCAGCGCTACGATATGGGCGGCAGCGGCAGCCTCAAGTTCGAGGAGGGTGTGGACAGTTACGTCCCTTATGCCGGCAAGCTCAAAGACAACCTGGAGGTGACCCTTGGCAAGATCAAGGCCACCATGTGCAGCTGCGGCGTCTCGTCCATCAAGGAGATGCAGTCCAACGCCACTATCACCATGGTCTCCTCTACCAGCATCATCGAAGGAGGGGCCCACGATGTGATTGTTAAGGACGGAAACAACTAGGAATACAATATAATGAACAGGAGACCTGCGGTTGCAGGTTCATTTTATCCTGCAACCCAAAAAGAACTGGCAAGGGAGCTCGGGCAGCTCTTTGAATCGGCAGTGTCACCGGCAGGCGGCAATGTGGCAGCCCTCATTGTCCCCCATGCCGGGTATGTTTTCTCGGGCGGGGTGGCTGCATCGGCATTCAACCAGCTGGATGGCAGCTGTAACTACTCAAGGGTCTTTGTGATAGGTTCGGCCCACCGCAACTCATTCCACGGTGCTTCGGTTTATACAGCTTCCGATTTCGATATGCCTTACGGTACCGAGGTTGTGGACAAGTCCACCGGGGAGTCCCTGTGCCGAGATTATCCTTCCCTTATCTCTTCCGATCCCCTGCACCATGCCGGTGAACATGGCATTGAGGTTCAGCTTCCCTTTTTGAATTATGTACTGGAACTAGGTTACTCTATTGTGCCTGTGCTGCTTGGAGAGGTTACCCCGCAGGAATGCAGCAAAATAGCCTCTGCACTGGCACCTTGGTTTTGCGACGGCAACCTGTTTGTTATAAGTACTGATTTTTCGCACTATCCCGACTATGACGATGCCTGCAGGGTAGACCGGCAGACCAAGGAGGCAATTGTGGGGGGCTCTCCCGACAGGTTGGTGGAGGTATTGGATAGCAATGCTTCGCAAAAGGTAAGGGACCTCTACACTTCGCTTTGCGGGTGGAGTGCGGTGCTTGTGCTCATGAACCTTGCAAACAACCCGGGCGGGAAACACTGTTACAGTTACAAGGCGCTGGAATACAAAAACTCAGGCGACAACGAGCTCTACGGAGAGAGGGACCGGGTTGTTGGTTACTGGGCAATTTCGGTGCTAAGGGAAGAGAGCAGCGGGTTACTTTTCAGCGACAAGGAGAAAGAAATTCTCAGGAAAATTGCCCGCGAATCTGTTTTGGCTGCTGCCTGCGGTGGCAAGCCATCCGGTTTGTCCCAAATGGCTTCGGGAACGGAACTCACACCAAACCTGCAGTTGGAGTGCGGGGTCTTCGTTACCCTTAAAAAACATGGGGAGTTACGCGGGTGCATCGGGTACACGGAAAGCAATACCCCTCTTTATCTTTTGGTTGCAGAGGTTGCAGAGCTGTCGGCCTGCCATGACTACCGTTTCGAGAGGGTAAAACCAGGTGAGGCGGATGAGCTGGAGATAGAGATATCGGTACTCTCTCCTATGCGCAAGATAAAGGATATAAGAGAAATAAAACTCGGCAGGCACGGGATTCTGATAAAAAAAGGGGAGCGTACGGGACTTTTCCTGCCACAGGTGGCTATCGAAACCGGTTGGACTTTGGAGCAGTACCTGGGCCATTGCTCCCGCGACAAAGCGGGGATTGGATGGGAAGGGTGGAGGGAGGCCTCACTCAGTACCTTTACTGTGTGTCTTATTTGATTGGTTTTCAAGTAAATCACTTTGCATGTTTCCCAGGTAAATACGTTGAATGCCGCATTGGTATGCCGTCATATAGGCCTCTTCCATTGTCCTGCGAGGGGTAGGCTCAGTCTCTTCCAGTTTGTGTTTTGGGAAAAATCGGCTGATATGCAGCGGTGTGTAAACCATTCCATTGTTAACCAGCCAGCGGCACATTTTGCGGAACACCTCCATATTGTCGCTGTATCCGGGAACAATCAGGTGGGTGATTTCCAGCCATATCCCCGCCTCTTTCAAAGCCTTTAAAGTATGCAGTACCGGTTCCAGCCTGGCACCGGTGAGCTTTAGGTGCATTTCGGGATCAAAACTTTTGAGATCGATATTGGCTGCGTCGATATGAGGGATCAACTCTTCCAAAGGCTCCGGATTAATGTATCCGTTGGAGACCAGAATGGTCTTGAGCCCTCTTTTATGGGCCAGCTTAGCCGTTTCCAGCATATATTCGTAAAATACCGTGGGTTCGGAGTAGGTAAATGAGATATTTTTGACTTTGTGCATGACTGCCATCTTTATGACATCTTTGGCACTCAGGCGGTAAGAGGGAAGCTCGTGAGGTGGGTGTTGGGAAATGGAGCAGTTTTGGCAGTTGAGGCAACGCATGTTGCACCCTGCAATTGCAATCGAAAGGGTCCTGCTGCCGGGTAAAAAATGGTAAAGAGGCTTTTTTTCTATAGGGTCTATGCAGATAGAGCAGAGGTTATCCCATGCCGATGTTTGTATGACACCCCCTTGGTTAACCCTAGTGCGGCAGATACCCCATTGGCCCTCTTTTAGTTGGCAGTTGTGGGGGCAAAGCAGGCACTCTGCGGGCTCACTTTTTTGGTACATGGCCGGGTGTAATTGTGGGGGCGATGTTTCTGTCAGGTCCATTTGTCAGATTATTTGATTGATAGCCGAAATTAAAGGTTTTTTTCAAATTTTGAAAATTAATATTGTATTATTGAAAAATATTAGCTTATTTTATTTAAATTTTCCGGTCCACTACTATTAACAATCTTTTAACGGCCCCGAACTACCGGCAGGTTACCCCTGCTTAGAATTGCTAAATAAGTTCTTACCTAAGGAGCTTTATTTTTTTGTTACCATTATTCCTAACTTAAACTATTTATTGAAATGTTAAAGCGAACTTTTTTGCTTTTGTGTGTATTGTTGCTGTCAATGTTACAGGTCTACGCACAATCGCGGGTTACCGGAAAGGTGACCGATTCCGCCGATGGTTCTGCAATCCCATTCGCTTCGGTGATGGTAAAAGGAACCACAAATGGTGTCTCCACCGATGCCGGCGGCCTCTATGTTATCAGCAATGTTCCTGCCAACGCTACCCTGGTGTTTTCCAATATCGGATACCAAACACAGGAGATTCCGGTAAACAACCGTGCTGAGATCAATGTAGCTCTCATCCAGCAGGCCGTCGGCCTGGACCAGGTTTTGGTAGTAGCCTACGGTACAACTACAAAGGGCTCTTACTCCGGATCTGCCACCCAATTGCGGCAGGAGAGTTTCAAGGATGTCCCGGTGCTCAACTTTGAGCAGGCCATAGTAGGTGCTGTTCCGGGGGTGCAGATTTCCCAAAAGTCGGGCCAGCCCGGTTCCCTGCCCGAGATCAGGATCCGCGGTTTCGGCTCTTTCAATGCCGGCAACGAACCCCTTTATGTGATTGACGGGGTTCCTGCAACCAGCGGTGACTATGGTTCGGGTAACATGTACACCAGTTCCATGAACTTTTTGAACCCCGGCGACATCGAATCCATTACCGTTCTCAAGGATGCCGCTGCCTCTTCGTTGTACGGCTCCAGGGCCTCCAACGGGGTAGTAATCATCACCACCAAAAAGGGAAAGACAGGTAAGGTGGTCTCTACCTTCAAAGCCAATATGGCCCTCTCTTATTTTGCGGTAGACAATTATCCGTTGGTTTCGGAGGCCGAGGGAGAGATGCTTACCCGCGAATCGTGGCTCAATTACGGTACCGACAACCCTGCCCAGTGGCAGAGCTACGGCTCCCTGGACAATTATGTGAATGTGATGACCGAGAGGTATTACCCTTCGCGTAAAAGCAACCTGGTATACGAAAACTGGGAAGACCAGCTTTTCCGGACAGCTGTTTCCCAAAATTACGAATTCTCGATTTCGGGGGGTAACGAAAATTCCAAGGTTTTTGCTTCGGTTGCCTATACAGACGAAAACGGGATCAACCGTATCCAGTACCTCAACCGGTTCACAGCAAATGTCAATGCCGAGCACAAGATGTCCAACCGCCTGAGGGTGGGAGGCTCGATCCAGTTTTCGGACCAAAAACAAAGCGGCCACCAGGATGGACAGGCTAAGGACAACTTCTTCTATTTGTGGAAGGTGCACCTTACTCCCCGCTGGCCGTTCAAATATGACGATGGCAACTACTGGATGGAGTTTTACGATGGCGGTACAAGGGTAAACCCTGTTCCCCAGTTCGACCTGCAGATCAACGATGCAACCCAAATGCGTGTGATGCTCAAAGGCTGGGCCGAGCTCAAGATTACCGACGACCTCAAGATCAAGAGCCTTGTGAGCAAAGACTACCTCAAGATGCACGACAGGTTTGCATGGCTTTACGGCCACATCAACTTTACTGCCTACGGGCAGGGTTATGCATCGGACCGCCACCGGTTCGTGGACAGACAAGTGAGCAGCACCATTGCCAATTACAATAAATCCATAGACAAGCACAATATAGCACTCATGGCAGGATGGGAGGCCGAGAGGGAGGAGTTCCTCTACACCCGCCTTGCCAAGATAGATTTCTCAAACTTCGGGGCAACCGAATCGGCCCTGGCAACCAATTTTGAGTCGGGTTACACCTACCGCAGCCTATCCAATCTTTTGTCGTTTGTGAGCAGCGCAAGTTATGACTATGACAGCCGTTACTACGTGTCTGCTTCATATCGCAGGGACGGATCTTCAAGGCTGGCCCCCGACACCCGTTGGGGCGACTTTTGGTCGCTGGCAGGTTCATGGAGGATGAGCAATGAACAGTTCATAAAAGATATCAGCTGGGTCAACGACCTGCGCATCAGGGGCTCATACGGTACCAGCGGTACACTTCCTTCTACCTTTTTTGGTTATATGGCTACATTCAACTATAAGATTTACGGCGACCAGGCTGCCGGTTATCCTGCAAACCTGGCCAACAAAGACCTGACCTGGGAAAAGAACCGCAACTGGAACATTGGTCTGGATGCCCGTATCTTTGACCGTTATGAATTTGTTGCAGAGTATTACAACAGGACCACCGAAGACCTCCTTCTCAATGCCACGGTCCCTTCCACTACCGGGTTCGGGAGTGCACTCAGCAACATCGGGTCAATGGTAAACAAAGGAGTGGAGCTCTCTTTGAACGTAGATATCATCAAGACAAAAGACCTCTCCCTCAAAGCCGGAATCAACTGGGCTACCCTCAAGAACGAGGTGCTTGCACTCTCCGAGGAGGGTGAGCAGATAGTGAGCAGGCCCCATATATGGAAGGCCGGTTACTCCTATGTGCAGTATTACACACGTGAATATTACGGGGTTGACCCCCAAACAGGGAATCCTCAATATTACTCAAATGCTACAAAACCCGACGGCACACGTGACCGCACTTTGGTGTCAAGGGCACAGGCCTCCTCGACAATCCTGGAGGGGATGACTGCAATACCCAAAGGATTTGGCGGCTTCAATGCCTCCTTTAACTGGAAGTCTTTGTCGGCATCCATGTCGTGGTCCTACAAATATGGCCACTATGTGTTCGACAACTCTGTTGACGACCTGGAAGACGATGGCTACAACTCCTACAAGAACACCTCCAAAAGACAGCTGGACAGATGGCAAAAACCCGGTGACATCACCGATGTGCCCCGCAGGATTGCCGGTAACACACAGGGTGGTTATTACGACTCCAGCCGTGCCCTCAAAAAAGGGGATTACCTGAGGTGGAAAAACCTTACTGTTTCCTGGAACCTGCCGCAGGATCTGCTTAAGAAAGCCGGGGTTTCCAATGCAAGGGTCTACATGGCCGGTAACAACCTGCTCACCTTTACCGGGCTCAATTTTGACCCCGAGGTACAGGCCAATGGCTATTACAACTTTACATTCCCGGCGTTGCGTACTGTTACGATTGGTCTGGAAGTATCACTATAACCTGTTAATAATTAAAGATATGAAAAGATATATTTTAAATATGCTGCTGCTTCCGGGAGTGATATTCCTTTTGGCCTCCTGCGAGGGATTCCTGGATACCAAGCCTACCGATTCGGTTGTTGCAGAGACTGCCATGAAGACTCTCTACGATGCCAACGTAGCGGTAAACGGACTTTATGTAGACATGAAGTACCAGGACTATTACGGAACCAACATGCAACTGATGGGCGACCAGAGGGGCGACAACATCCAGCCACGGGTAATGAGTACCGGTTGGGTGCAGATCTATACCCTGGGTTACGAATCGGAGAGTAGCTCCTACTTTGAAATCTGGAGCAAATGTTACCAAACCATCATGAGGTGTAATACCTTGATTGCAAACCTGGACAACCTTCAGGTTACCTCCAGTGGCGATGTCGCCAAAAAGAACGACTTCCTTGGGCAGGCCTATGCCGTGAGGGCCCTGGTCTATTTTGACCTGGCACGTCTTTACGGATATCCATACCTCAAGGATAACGGAGCCTCACTGGGTGCCGTGCTCATCACTACCCTCACCACCCCGGCCGAATCCAAACAGCCACGCAGTACCGTTGCAGAGACATATGCCCGTGTTCTTGATGACCTGCAAACAGCATTGCCCCTTTTATCAAAAGCCAAGAATACAGGCCATTTCAACTATTGGGCAGCCAAATTATTGCAGGCAAGGGTCTTTTTGTACAAAGGTGACTGGAACAATGCCTATACTGCTGCCGTGGAGGTTATCAATGACTCCCCATACGTACTTGCATCCCGCGACCAGTATATCAACTACTGGAAGGAGGAGGGAACTTTGGAAACCATCCTCGAGCTGTTCGTGAACGCTCAGTCGGGTATCGATGCCGACGGTGGTTATGTTTCGTACTGGCATAACTTGTGGCACGGGAGCCCCTCTGCAGGCGCTTCCCTGATCCCTACGGTGAGCTGGATCAACCTTATTCAGAGCGACCCCAACGATATCCGTGCTCAGTTTGTAAGGACCGATTCGCAATATGATGCAACCAAAGCCTGGTTTAACAAATTCCCGGGCAATGGCGGGGTTAACTTCCGTTACAACAATCCCAAGCTGCTCAGGTTGTCCGAGGCCTACCTGATTGCTGCAGAGGGTGCCCTCAAAGGGAGTGCAGGTGCAGGGGTGGCCAGCGGTTACCTCAACACCATACGCAAAAGGGCCAACCCCAATGTTGCCGATGTGGTTGCAACCGACGACCTGATCCAGATTGAGCGCCGCAAGGAGTTCATAGGGGAGGGGCACCGTTTCTTTGACCAGATGCGCCTGGGCAAACCTATCACCCGTCTGGACGGCGATGGTCATAATTTTGCACAGTCGGCAGGTTGCCCCGGTACAGTGGATTGGAGTTATTTCAAAGTTGTGTTGCCTATATCGCATACACAGAGGAAGTTCTACCCTCAGCTCCAACAAAATCCCGGTTATACCGAATAAAAATTTTGGAGCAAATAAAAAAAATGTTACATTCGCAACTGTAAGTACGCAAGGTAAAATGAACAGGCACACAAACAACCTCAACAATAACAATTCGAATAATAACTTTATTCGAATGCAGAGGTAGTGCCGTCATGTGTAACATTAACGATGAGTTTTTAGCGGCTGCCTCCAAAAGGTGGCCGCTTTTTTTTTGCAATAAGGATAAAATAATGATGTTTAGTAGCTTCAACAATAATAACAATAACGGATCTCCACCATAAGGCGGGAGCGCTTACGTTATGTGAAAGCCCGCCATTTGGTGGGCTTTTTTGTTACCTGGCCTCTGCCTTTCAGTTTAAAGACTTTTAATTTATACAATATCAAATATTTAAAACAATGATTTATTCACATTTATTGGAAACCGAAGCTGCCATCTCATTTGTAAAGGAGTGCTTTGAAAAACATTTGTCGGCCCGTTTGTCGCTCACCAGGGTTTCGTCTCCCATTGCCGTGCTGGATGGCACCGGTATCAACGACGACCTCAACGGAATCGAACGGCCTGTCTCTTTCCCGGTAAAGGCTCTGGGGGAGCAAAAGGCCCAGGTGGTCCACTCGCTGGCCAAATGGAAAAGGTTGCGTCTGATGCAGCTTGGGGTAAGGCCGGGCGCAGGAATCATCACCGATATGAGGGCTCTGAGGCCCGACGAGGATTATACCAACCTCCACTCGGTTTATGTTGACCAATGGGACTGGGAGCAGTCAATTTTCCCCGGGGAGCGAAACCTTGCAAAGCTCAAGGATACCGTAATCAAAATCTATGACTCATTGAGATTGACCCAAAGGGAAGTGGCCGAAAAGTACCATTATGTTTTCGCTTCGGGCGAGGCAGGTGCTTCTTCTGGAGAAGTTGTTGCTGCTTTTGGCGAAGCAGGTGCTGCCAGGTGTGCAGGAGAGTTCCCTTTTTTACCTCCTGAGATTACTTTTTTGCACACCCAGCAGTTGTTGGACCTCTACCCGGGGCTTTCTCCAAAGGAGCGTGAGAGGGAAGCTGCAAGGGAGTATGGGGCAATTTTCCTGATCGGGATTGGCGGCGACCTCTCCAATGGACAGCCGCACGATGGGAGGGCTCCCGATTATGACGACTGGAGCTCTTTGAATGAGGAGGGTTACCATGGTTTGAACGGCGATATCATTGTGTGGCATCCGGTACTGGAGTGTGCGCTGGAACTCTCTTCCATGGGTGTGAGGGTAAACCGGGATGCCATGGTGAGGCAGCTGGAGTTGAGAGGGTGTCCCGAAAAGGCGGGACTGCAGTTCCACAGTCTGTTGATGCAGGGCCTGTTGCCCGAATGTATCGGGGGCGGGATCGGTCAGTCCAGGGTGTGTATGTTTATGCTTCGAAAACGCCATATAGGTGAGGTGCAGGTGGGCATCTGGAGCGACCACCAGCGTAGACAAATGGCTATGGAAGGGGTTGAGCTGCTTTAGGATTATTCGAAGAGGGAGTGCAGGAACTCCTCTGCCTGGGCCTCGCTGATCTTGAGTCTTAGTATGGTTCCGGTGGAGTCTACCAGCACATATTGTGGTACATAGGTTATGAGGTAGAGGTCTCTTGGGGCGCTGTTCCAGTATTGGAGGTCCGAAAGATGGATCCAGGGCAGTTGGTCTTCGCGGATGGCCTCTTCCCACTTTTCCCTGGAGTTGTCAAAGGAGACGGCTACGATCTCGAACCCTTTCGGGTTGTAGCGATTGTAAATCTCCCTCAATTCGGGGTGCATTTTGCGGCAGGGGGCGCACCAGCTGGCCCAAAAGTCGAGCATTGTCACCTGGTTGGCTTTGTAGATATCCGAAAATTTGACCAGTGTGCCGTTTTGGTCGGGCATTGTAAAATCGGGGGCTTTTTTCCCGGGTTGGATCTGCTCCAGCCGGGCAATTGAAGAGACTATACGTTCAATATCTTTGTTGCCTTCAAAGAGGGGGGAGTTGTAAAAGTGTTCCATCCTCCTTTCGAGTTCTTCCAATGGGATCTTGTCTACATTGGTGGCCAAAAACTTAAGTGTATAATAAGATGTCGGGTGTTGCTCCATGAGGGAGTACTGGTAGTCCAAAACCTCTTTCTTGATTTTCTCGAAAAGTGAGGCAATTTCTTTTTGCCGCTCACGGCTGGTTAGTGGATTATTATACTCGGAGTTGAGTGCATGGAAGTTGTATTTTTGTACAAGTTTGTTTTGAAATTGGTTCTCGGCATTTATAAGGGATTGGTTTAATCCTCCGGTGATTTCGGGGTTGCTCAGGTTGTTGTCCAGGGAGGCTTTTATGCGGAATCTTTCGTTTTCCAGGAAAATGCGGGTGTAGGCACCCGATCCTTCGGCCATGAGGTAAAAGATATCCGGCTCGGCAATCTTGCCCCGGAAGAGGAATTTGCCGTTACGGATTACCGCAGTGTCCGAAACCGTCATGTCTCCGTTAAAGAGATAGACGGTTCCTTTTACTGCTGCAGTACCATATGTGTTTACCCGGCTCCATCAACTACAAATATAGGACATTCATTTTTTACTGCAACTTTACTTTTGACGGGGTTTTTGCTATCTTGCGGGGGATTTCTGTTTTTACGGCTGTTTTGGATGTTTCTTTTCATAACCCTGGTAGCGGGATTGACTGGCTGGTAAGGCGGTTTGAATTCATCTACCATGATGGTAAAGAAGATATCTTAGACAAGTTTGTCCCCAGGGAGGATGTTGCGATTGTCTTTCATTTTGCAGATTGCCCGGTTATTGTCAAACCTCCTGCGGGGTATTTGCCGCGTTTTTTTGTAACACCTTTGAGGCCTGCTCACAATGTGATAAAAGTCAGCGGAGTCTTGAAAACTTTTATTGCAATGTGCAAACCGACTGTTTTGTCGGCACTACTGGGTTTAAGAATGACCCTTGCGGATTATCCTTTCATCCAATTACCGAAAACTCTTTTTGTGACTTTGTGGGAATCCCTTTCGGTTTGCCGTTCAGAAAAGGAAGAAATTGAGTGTTTCTCTGCTTTTTTTAATGATATTGCTGCCCCTGGGTACGTACCGGATTATGTGGATGCTATTTATGACAGGATTATCCTTGAGGGTGCTATGGCGTCACTGCCTCGGTTGGAGGAGTGGAGTGGGTTGAGTGAGCGTACGTTGCAGAGGCAATTCCACAAACGTGCTGGTGTGGCTCCCAAAGCCCTTTTAAGGATAGTCAGGATAAACTCCTTGTGGGAAAAAATCCGGGGTGGTTGTGTGCCCGATTACCAGGATTTGGTGCTTGAGGGCAATTATTTTGACCAGACCCATTTTATAAAGGATTTCAAATCCATAATAGGAGAGACTCCCGATTTTTTCTTTCGTAGGGATCTTGATGTTGTGAAAATACTTTCGGGTAAAGTAATCAACTAGTTTTCGTTGTCGGTTTTTTACTTTTTTTTTTGATGGATTTGCTATTCCTTTATGCAAATCCATTAAACTGACCGGCTATGAAAACAATTCGAATTTCTTTGATTGCCGCCGTTGCCATGTTGCTTTGCTTGACGCAGGTCTCGGTGGCTCAGGTGGTGAATCCTAAGGAGGTGGCCAAAGAAAAGGCCACCGGTAAGCTCAACCAAACAATTGAAGAGGGGATAGATTCTTCCATCAACAAACTGGAGAGGGGTGTAAGGGATATTTTTAAGAAAAAAAAGAAGGGATCCAAAAACGAGGATGAGTCTGCAGAGGGTGACAAGATTGCCCCACAAAAGCAGAATGCCTCTGCTCAAAAACTTGAGAGCAAGACTCAGTATGATTTTATTCCTGGAGACCAAATCCTATATTTTGATGATTTTTCCCAGGATGCGATAGGGGATTTCCCGGCTTTGTGGACTTCGAGTGGCAGTGGTGAGGTCAAGACAGTCAATATTGCTCCCGGTAACTGGTTCCATATGAACGGTGAGGATGCTACATATTGTTTTCTTAAGAAAATTTATTTCCCCGATAATTTTATTGTTGAATTTGATATTATCCCCGACGCTATTTTCGAATATGGTTTACAGTTTTCTTTGTTTGATGATTACGAAGGAAAATTCAAGGAGCTGGACACCGATTTATACCCGGGACATGCAGGGTTGCATATTGCCATGTCAAGGGACGGATGGGAAACCAAAGGGTATGATAATGAGGGTAACCAGGATTGGATTGTGGGTAAGGGTACAAATAAACCATTGACAAACGAAGTGCTGAGCCATGTGATAATTTGGATCCAAAACCGAAGGGTGAGGATTTACCATTTAGGGGCAAAGGTTGTGGATGTACCCACTAATATTTACAGTGGGGTAAAGTTCTCCCGTTTCCGGTTTTCTGTGTCAGGCTTGAATAGTTTCCCTTATATATCCAACCTTAAGATAACTACTGCATCTCCCGATACCAGGAGCAAACTGATTACAGAAGGTAAGTTGGTTACTTATGGGATAACCTTTGATGTAAACAAGAGTAATATCAAACCGGAATCTTTTGCTACAATCAAAAGTATTGCCGATGTGCTCAAGGAGAATCCGGGAATCAGGGTAAGGATATTGGGCCATACCGACAGTGACGGGGATGATGCTCTCAACCTTGCTTTGTCGGGGCGCAGGGCTGAGGCTGTGAAGAGCGAATTGGTAGACTCTTTTGGGATTGAAGCTTCGAGGCTTGAAACCGAGGGGGCTGGTGAAGGTCACCCGGTAGCACCTAATGACTCTTCGGAAAATAAGGCCCGTAACCGTAGGGTCGAATTCATTAAACTTTAGTCTTTAATTTAATATTATTTGCCATGAGAAAATTGTCTTTTTTTATGTTGCTCCTGCTCCTGCTGGGTGCTTGCGGTGGGAACAAATCGGGTAAAGGAAATGTCGGTGAGATTGAAGGGGAGGAGGTCTCAATAAAGGATCTCTCAAAGAATCACGAAAGTCGAAGATACCCTGTGAAGAGTGGGGTAATTCGCTCTGTGTCAGAGGCTGTTGGTGTGAAAACCACCATGGTCACCTACTTTGACAAATGGGGGGAGTGGGAGGTTATTGAATCTACAACACCAATCTTTATTGCTGGTACCGATGTCTCGTCTCATAAATTGGAGATTATCAAGGGTGATGAGCATTGGAAAATAGACCTTAAGGAGAAAACCGGTAACCACTACAATCAAAAAAGGGCCAAGAGCGCAATGGGGATAGATGTTGAGGCCATTACCGATGAGATATTGGGGAAGATGAAAATGGAAAAGCTTGGTAGCGAAGATTACCTTGGGTATAAATGCGAGAAGTTCCGTATAGTGGGGGACAAAGGAATGGATATGGAGTATTTGATGTATGGTAATATGATGATGAGTATGGAAGGAGAGGCTATGGGGTTCAAAACCACAGTCAAAGTGACTTCTTTCGAGGTTGGCAATGTACCTAAGGAGAAGTTTGAAGTGCCTGAGGGGATATTGTTTACCGAAGGTTATTAATTATTATGCCATGTTAAGGTTTTTATTGATGTTGTTTGGTGTGGTATTGTGGATGCCACATGAACAGAGGGTTTATGACATTGAGTATGGCAGGTGTGATTATACAAGGGTAACCGAAATGGTGCTTAGCACTCCTCCGTATGATAAGATTCGGATTGTAGAGCATGTTGTGGTCCGGTTTGATGATTTCGGGCGCAAAGAGGTTGCAGATATCAAAAGAGAATCCAATATGGGAGGCTTCATAATCTCCGAAAGTATTAAAATGGTATCAGTAGGAAGTGATACTTATACAATAAATCTGGGTACCAATGTGGTAGGTAAGTCTCACAGGAGGCTGGAGACTGTTTTGGAAGGCATCATGGATCAAAAATATGGTCGGAGTGCAACCAAGGATGTCACTGTTGTGGAAGATACTGTTATCCTTGGTAAGGTCTGTACCAGGTACCTTGTAAAAACCAAGGAGAGTGTGATAAGGGAGTTTGCAGCTTATGGTCAAAAAGATGAAGAGACAGAAAGGATTGCTCTCTGGAACAATATTGTCATGGACCATTACCGTAAATGGGTCAACCCTGCAAGTACCGACGTGATTACGCTAAAGATGACCAGACTGGAGCAGATAAGACCCGATCCGCTAATATTCGAAGTTCCTGTTATGTGATTTTTTGGTTTGTAGATAATTCATGGGTTTTTGTAACTTTAAACATTAAAAATTGAGTTATGAAATCCAGGGATTATTATTTGCAGCTACTTAATGATAATGTTAAAAACCCGAAAATGATTGCCCACAGCCTGGCATCGGAGGCGGTGATGAGGGCTCTTGCCCGCAGGTTTGGAGAGGATGAGGAGGTTTGGGGGCTTGCCGGTTTATTGCACGATATCGATGTAGAGAACACCCATGGCGACTCCATGAGGCACGGACCTGAGGGAGCGGCTCTTTTACGTTCGGAGGGTTTGCCCCCAGAGGCTGTGGATGCTGTTTTGATGCATAACGAAAAGGCTGCTCCGGCAGAGCGTTCGACTTTGTTCCAGCATGCACTTGCAGCAGGGGAGACAATCACGGGACTTATTTTTGCAGTTGCTTTGGTTTACCCCGACAAAAAGATCTCGTCCGTGAAAACCAAGTCGGTTGTCAAGCGCATGAAGGAGAAGCTGTTTGCCGCTTCGGTAAACAGGGATGCAATCATGGAGTGCGAAAAGACAGGCATTCCAATCAACGATTTTGCCGAACTGGCACTTAAGTCACTGAGTGAGGTGGAGCATACCCTTCAATTAACTTCTTGATCATGTACAAGGTAAAGAGGTTTGTTTTCAATAAAATGGCAGAGAACTCCTTTGTCGTTTCACATGAAAATGGGGATGCTGTCATTATTGATCCCGGGTGCAATAACGAGTCGGAGAGGAGTGTTTTGAGCGAATATATTACTATGGAGTCATTGACTCCTTTGGCTATAGTTTTGACTCATGGCCATTTTGACCATATCATGGGAGCCTCTTTTGTGGCTGGCAACTATGGTGTTAAATCGTGGGTTCACATTGCCGATAAGGAGGAGATGGTTGCTGCTTCTCAAACAGCCTTGGTTTACGACGTAAAAATGGAGAGGGCATATCCGCAGGCAGATAATTATTTCGAAGGAGAACCGGTACTTAAGTTTGGGGCACTGGAGATACATGTATTGCACACACCTTCCCATTCAAAGGGTTCTGTTTGCCTTTACCTTCCCGATGCCGATTTTCTGTTTGCCGGGGATACAATTTACAACTGCACATTGGGGTTTTCCAACGATGGTTTTGCCTCTTTGATAAAGGTTGTAAAAGAAAAGATTTTGGTATTGCCTCCTTTGACAATGGTGTAC
>SABC01000024.1 GCA_009929175.1 Bacteroidia bacterium
TACGGAACAGGTCAAAGAACTACCAGATGGTATGTTAACCTGCTCACAAACAACTTTACCGGTGGCTCCGGTGTGGTTGACCCACGTATGCCAAAATTGCTCCCTGCGATGATGAAGAACGTCAAACTTAATGAGGGTGGCGAAATAGTAAGTTATGAGTGGGCGCGTGATATCGGAGTAGATATGATGGAATCCGACATCCGTCAAAACGGAGGTCCTCTGCTTGCCTCTTATGCATCAAACGACGTTAAGCTAAAATATACAATTGCTGACGGTACTGCCCGTGCAAATTTCATCGCTTCACTTGGCAGCAAGCCTTATACAGTAACAGATGATGTGGTTGAGGTTACATACAAGAAAGGTTCTTTCTACATCAACAGCACCAACTACAAAAGGGCAGGCGATACAGTTTATGTGAACATGAGGTCCAACAGCCTTTCGACATCGGGACGTGCTGCAAATGATATGTATTACTACCCTGTTGCAAACTCCAATGCAGTTGCCGGCACCGGTACCTATTTTGCAAGACCGGACTCCGATTTCGAAATCCTGACCTACACCGAGATGTGCTTTATCAAAGCTGAGGCCTACCTGAGGATGGGACAGACAGGTCCTGCCCACCAGGCTTACTTGGCCGGTATACAGGCCTCTTTTGACCAAATGCAGACCAAACTCAATGAGTGGAAAGCGACAGGAACAAAAAATCCCGACCAGATGCCTATGGATGCTGCCGACATAGCTGCCTATATGGCAAGTGCTGCGGTGAAGCAGTCTCCGGCACAGCTGACCATGGCCGACATAATCAAAGAGAAGATCATTGCTTTGGGATTCGACTATCAAAACTGGAACGATATGCGTCGTTTCAACTACAGTGCAGGCAATATCGGAAACTTTGGTGTGGTTTACAGGGATTACAAACGTCCTTACGAATTCACTGCAACCAACAAGATGACAGGATCAAGCCCTACAGACCTGACATACTGGTTCCGCAGGTTTAGCCACAGTACACACGAAAGCAACTACAACAACAAGGAACTTTTGGCCTCCAACCCGTTGGCCATGACCGACCCTATCTGGAGTGATCCGGTATGGTGGGACAAGCCGTAATCTTTGTTTGGTTTGTATATTACATTATAGGGTTGTCCTTTGGGACAGCCCTTTTTTTTACATTAAAAGAATAAAATCTTATCTTTGTTTACATTGGCTTATTGATTATTAATACATTTAAAATATTTGTACTATGTTTGGCAGAGAGGTTTATGAAGGCAGGCGCAAAGAGCTTGCAAACAAGGTTAAATCGGGAATAATACTCATACTTGGCAATAGCGAGGTGGGGATGAACTATCCAAATAATACATACAGGTTTAGACAGGATTCGTCTTTCCTCTATTTTTTCGGGATAGACCAGCCCGATATGGCGGGAGTGATTGATACAGCTACCGGTGACGAAGTTATCTTTGGAAATGATGTAAGCATTGACGATATCATATGGATGGGGCCGCAGCCTGCAATGAGTGAAAGGGCCGCAAGGGTTGGAGTCCGCAAGGTATTGCCCTATGACCGTCTGGAGTCCTATGTAGGGGAAGTTGCTGCAAAAGGGGCAAAGGTGCATTACCTGCCACCCTACAGGGACGATAACAAAATCAGGATCCATAAAATGCTGGGGACAGGTATTGACAAAGTGAGGGAGGGAGCCTCTGCAGAGCTTATAAAGGCTGTGGTTTCACTCAGGGAGCTTAAGGATAAGTATGAGGTTGAGGAGATGGACAAAGCTGCCGATATTGGCTATATGATGCACTATACTGCCATGAAGATGGCAAAAGCAGGGATGGTGGAGCAAGAGCTTGCAGGAATAATGGAGGGGATATCGATTTCCCATGGAACCATGCCATCGTTCCCCATAATCCTGTCTCAAAACGGCGAGACATTGCACAACCATAGCCACCACCAGGTTCTTACCGATGGCAGATTGCTGGTTATAGATGCAGGAGCCGAGACCAATTTACACTATGCATCGGACTTTACCCGTACGTTGCCTGCCGGTGGTAAATTCACACAGGTTCAAAAAGATATCTATACAATTGTATCTACCGCCAATAACTTGGCTATTGATATGATACGCCCGGGGATCACATACAGGGAGGTTCATCTTTCAGCTGCAAAAGTGCTTGCCCAGGGCCTTATCAATTTGGGATTGATGAAGGGAAATGCCGCCGAGGCAGTTGAGGCAGGTGCACATGCGCTCTTTATGCCCCACGGGCTAGGGCACCAGATGGGGCTTGATGTGCACGATATGGAGGACCTTGGAGAGAACTTTGTTGGATACTCCGACACCTTTACAAGGGCCACTCAATTTGGTTTAAAATCGTTACGTATGGGTAAGGAATTGAAAGCCGGGCACGTCATTACAGTGGAACCGGGGTGTTATTTTATTCCTGCTTTGATAGAAAAGTGGAAAAAAGAGGGAATTAATTCACAGTTTATTAACTTTGATGCGCTAAAAGAGTTCTACACCTTTGGCGGAATCAGGCTGGAAGATGATGTGCTGGTGACTGCAAACGGATGCCGTTTGCTCGGAGCAAAGAGACTGCCAATTACAGTAGATGATGTAGAGCGTGAAATGGCAGGCAACTAATCTCTAAAACCCATATGAAAAACTTTCATTTTATCGGCTATGCTGCCAGACTGGCAGTTATAGCCGTTTTTTCCTTTGTTCTCTTCTCGTGTTCCAAGGAGGAGATTCCTCTGCCCAAAAGCGACAAGGCAGAATTGGTCTCGGTTGCCTTCACAAAAGCAGCAAACCCTTCACTCACATCTGATGCACAGGCCTACCGCAACGGAATGGTCTTTTACATTACCCTGCCCGAGGGTGTCGCAATCAATTCTTTGAAGCCCGACCTCATAATCTCTCCCGGGGCTACCGCAACCATCAACAATGTACCCGTAAACACTACTCAGTCAAGTGTGGATTTCTCGGGGGTTGTAAAAGTAGTGGTTACCTCAGAATCCGGGAAGAACCTGACATATAAAATCTTGGTCAAAAATGGAAGGAAGGATTTGGATGGACTCATGTATTCCTTTATGACCCGCTATTCCATACCGGGAATGTCATTTGCAATTTCCCGCAACGAGCAGATTGTATATGCAAGCGGAGTCGGACTGGCTGTTGTGGAGAGTGACACCAGGACCACCCCGGGTCATCTGTTCCGGCTTGCAAGCGTTTCCAAACAGTTTACCACGTTATGCATAATGAAGCTGTATGAGGCCGGTAAACTGAATATAACCGACAAGGTTTTCGGACAAGGTGGTCTCCTTGAGCAGGAGTATTCTGATGTTACAATCTCCCCGATGGCTTCCAGGGTAACAGTACAACATCTGCTGCAACACACCAGCGGATGGAAGAGTAATCCCGATCCTATGTTCACTTCGAGCTTTTCCGGGCAGTCACTTGACCAGCGTATCAAGTATGTACTAACCTCACCGCAGGTTGAACCCGGTACTGAATTCTCCTATTTTAACATGGGTTTTGGAATGCTTGGGAAGGTTATAGAAAAGCTTACCGGCAAAAAATTCGAGGAGTACCTCAAAGAGGTGTTGCTCGAGGCCGGGATCAGCGATATCCATGTGGGTAAAGACAGGAACGGAAGACGAGCCAACGAAGTAGTTTACTATTCGCAGGATGGTACTAACGGATATGGGAATGATATGGAGGTTATAGCTGCTGCCGGTGGGGTGATTGCATCCACAGAGCAGATGCTCCGTCTTCTCTTTCATGTAGACGGATTGCCCGGTGTTGCCGATATAATTACACCCCAGACCAGGAAAATGATGCTGACCCCTTGTCCTGTTTACAACCGATATGCCCTTGGCTGGAGGATGAACCATACATACTATCCCGAGTCATGGTACCATTCGGGAAACCTTGCCGGTACTGCTGCAATGTGGGTGATGGGTCCTGGTGTTAATTGCGTGATTCTGTGTAATTCAAGATCTTATATATCGGGGTTTGACGACGAGCTTTACGGGTTGTTGAGGGATGTGTTTAACATTGCCAAATCGGCAACCTGGTAGAGCTCTGCGATAATCATTGCGGTAGCACCCCAAATGGTGTTCCCGTCAATTATGTAGCCGGGTGCATGGACCCATTCGTAAGGGCCTGCCTGCACCCGGCATCTTTGTGCATTGGCCGGGTCAAAGAGCTTGAGCGGTACCTGCATGAACCCGGCAACTTCCCTTGGATCGGGTGTGAATACTACACCTCCTTTGTTGAGGGCCAGTATAGGATATATTGTAAAGTTGCTTGGAGGTACATAAAGTTTTGAGAGTCCACCGATAATTTCCAGGTTTTCCCTTTTTATGCCGAGTTCTTCAAAGGCTTCCCTGCATGCTGTTGCAGTGTAATCTAAGTCGTAATCTTCGCATTTGCCTCCCGGGAAAGCAATCTGCCCGGAGTGTACTCCGTGGTATGTGTTTCTTTTGATCAACAGAAGGTCCCGATCGAGCAATGAGTCAGGAACACCTGTGTTTGATGCCGTCGGGGGAGTGAGTAACACTAAAACAGCAGACTCCTTTGCTGTTGCAGGAGGAGTCTGCTCTTTTATGAGTGTTATAACCCTGGGTTCGGGGGCCAGTTTCAAATGGGCCTCTTTGCCCGGAAGTTTATGAGGCAGTATTGGTTTGTTCAAATCGGTATGTTTTGGTTTCTATTCCTTTATGCCAATCCTGTCCAGGATAAAGGCATATTCGAAAGCTGTCTCCTTTATGCGGTCATAGCGGCCTGTTGCCCCACCGTGACCGGAGTCCATGTTCATGTACAACAGTACGATATTGTTGTCGGTTTTTAGATCTCTGAGCTTTGCCACCCATTTGGCCGGTTCGTGGAAGCCCACCTGAGAATCGTTAAGGCCACCGGTAGCAAGTATGTTGGGGTAATCCTGTGCTGTAACATTATCGTAGGGAGAGTATGAAAGTATGTATCTGTAGTACTCCTCGACATTGGGATCGCCCCACTCTTCGTACTCCTGGGTCGTAAGGGGCAGGGAGGTGTCCAGCATGGTGTTGATAACATCCACGAAGGGAACATGAGCAACTATTGTGTTGAACAGGGCGGGATTCATATTGGCTACGGCACCCATCAAAAGCCCTCCTGCACTGCCTCCCATTGCAGCCAGTTTTGAGGGTGAGGTGTATTTGTCATCCACAAGCTTTTGGGCACAGGCTATGAAGTCTGTGAATGTGTTCTTTTTCTTGAGTAACTTACCATCTTCGTACCATTGCTCACCAAGGTCGCTACCTCCCCTGATTTGGGCGATACCATAAATGAACCCTCTGTCAATAAGGCTGTAAACCGATGTGTTGAAGTATACGTCAGAGCTGGAACCGTAGCTTCCGTATGAGTAGAGCAGGGCAGGGTTCTTGCCGTTCTTTTTGAGTCCTTTTTTGTATACTATTGCCATCGGTACCTGGGTGCCGTCATCGGCAGTTGCCCATAGTCTTTCCACTATGTAGTCGTTGGGGTTGAATCCTGAGGGTACCTCCTGCTCCTTTAGCTTTTCGCTGAGGTTTGTCTCCATGTTGTACTCATACAGGGTGGATGGACGGTTGAGGGAGGTGTAGTTGTACCGGATTGTTTTGGCATCGTACTCAGGGTTGCCGCTCATGCTTGCAGTATATACAGGTTCCGGAAAGGAGATGTTGCCGGTTGCGCCATCGTTGAGGTTGCGGATTTGGATGGTGTTGAGGCCGTTTTCCTTTAATTGGATGGCAATGAAATCCTTGAAAATATCAAAATCTTCTATCCTCACTGCGGGGTTGTGGTCCATGAAAACACTCCAGTTGTCCATGTTTTCGAAGCCGGCAAGGGGTGCAGTGTAGATCATGCCGTT
The DNA here is from genome assembly GCA_009929175.1 of Bacteroidia bacterium. Lineage (GTDB taxonomy): Bacteria > Bacteroidota > Bacteroidia > Bacteroidales > UBA932 > Bact-08. The sequence continues at coordinate 5,886 of SABC01000024.1, forward strand.
GATGTTGGTGCTGTCTTTGTATCGGATAAAGAATTTCTCCTTGTGGTGGCTTACAGAGTAGTCCACACCTGGTTTGCGTGGCATGAATAATTTGAATTTTCCTTTGGGTTCGTTTGAAGGAAGGTACTGTATTTCGGAGGTGGAGGTGCTCATGCTTCCTATGAAGATGTAGTCGTCGGTTTTGCTTTTGAAAACATAGGTATTGAACCTGGCGTCGCCCTCTTCGTAAACGAAATCATCACCTTTTGGGGCTCCGATTGTATGGCGGTAAACCCTGTAAGGACGCAGTGCGTTGTCCACTATTGTGTAAAAGATTGTTTTGTTGTCGTTTGCCCACACAAAAGAAGAGACCCTGTCGATGGCAACCCCGAGGTCTTCTCCGGTTTCGAGGTTGCGGACCTTGAGTATGTTCTCGGCAAAGGAACCGGTTTCGTTGTAGGAGTATGCTGCCAGTTTGTTGTCGGGACTTACTGAGTATCGGCCAAAGCGGTAGGCGCGTTTGCCCTCGGCCATGTTGTTCACGTCAAAGATAACCTCTTCGGGGGCCTCCATGCTGCCTGCCCTGCGGCAGTAGACACGATACTGTTTGCCCGCCTCTGTACGGGAGTAGTAGAAGTAACCGTTTTGCAATACAGGGTAGCTTTCGTCCTGCTCTTTGATCCTCCCCAGTATCTCTTTGTAAATGGAATCCTGCAGGGCACGCGTCCCTTCCATTACTGTTTGGGTGTATTCGTTCTCGGCATTCAGGTATTCGATCACTCCAGGGGTATCCTTGCTACGTATCCAGTAGTAATTGTCTGTCCTTTCGGTCCCGAACTCCTCGAATCTCTGAGGTTCCTGTTTTGCATCGGGTGGTGCCGGGAAATCATCCTGTGTAGTCACTTTTGTCTGTTTTAAGTTGCACGCCGCCAGCAATAATATAATTGCCATGAACGGCAGGGTTTTGAATATGTTTGTCATAGTATTGGGATTTTACCAAAATTACATATTAAAGTTGTAATTTTCAATAATGTCAATGATTTTTTCTTCGGGCAGGATTATGTTGAAATTGCTCCAAAAAAGTGGATCATAGCGATATGAGGTCTCCGAAAAAATCTGGTTGGGATTGAGGCGTTGGTACCTTTCGAACGGAGATGCTCCATCTTCCTCTATTTTGCAGGTGGCCATCTCGAACCATACGTTGAGCGTAGAACCGGTTATGGCACGGGATCTCCTGACCTTGAACCGTAGTTCGCCTTTTACATGGCTGATATGGTATTTGCCGTTGAAAGGTTTGTAGGAGACTTTGTAGCTTACACTTTCGGGTGTGATTTCCAGGCTCCGGCTCTCTTTGATTACCAGGTCGTTTTTGGCAGCTTTTATGTATTGCGGCGTGATTTCGAACCTGGCCTCAACAAGTGCATGGTTTTGGGCATCGATATAGAGTTTCCCGCTGTACAAGGGCGCTGTCACATCCTCTTTTTGGGAAAAGGATATTACATATACCCTTCTTTGGTCCAAGGTAGTGATATCGGTATGTGTGTAATTGTAATAGTCAAGCCCGGATGTCATCAGGAAGTCGGGCAGGTTCTTGGCAATATCCAGCATCAGGGCCGAGCTTATACTTGATTTTAGTTTGGCTACCAAGGTATCGCTCTGCCCGGGGTCTGTGATCTTTCTCATTTTAAGGACCCGGACCTGGTCGCCGGTGCTTCGGACGGTTACCCCCGGTTTGTATACCCCCAAAACTGCTTCGGTGAGCCTGAGGCTTTTCCGGTACTCAGTCCCCTCCCTGTAAAACGTGGTGAGGTATGCAGGTGAGGCAGGGTAGTTGCCGCTCCTTGACGACCTCATTTGAGCAATGATCTTTACCGGATCGGTAACCCTTACAACCACCTCCTGCAAAGGAATGATCATAGGCTCCAGCATAAACTCGAAATGTCCGGTGAGCAGCAATGCTACCGGAAAAATGCGGCTTTGATATCCGAGGTGTGATAAACGTATTTGGGAAGAGGCAAGGGAGTCATTAAGTCTGAGCAGGAATTGCCCGTCGTTGTTGGTGAGGACTCCTGCCGATAGCCCCTCTATTGTCACGGCTGCATATGAAAGGGGCTCACGTGTTATCTTGTCGGTTATTCTTCCACGGATTGCAAGTTGCAAATTATCTTGTATTTTTGGTGGAAGGGAGTGTCGGGCAGAGGAGGTGTCGGCAGAACTTTTTATGATGCTGGAAGAGTCGGAAATTGTGTTTGTGCTGCTTTGCTGCCCTGCCATGTACAGGAGGGCGTGGCTCCCTTCAATTTTGAGCAGGATCGAGGGATTGCCGGTAATCACACGGATTGCCTCCTCCAGTGTGTAGGAGCCCCCGGGAATCCTCATTTTATAGTTGTTGTCTATAACATCGCTGTCATAAACAAAATAGATCCCGGTGTTTGCCGAAAGGTTGTTTAAAAGGGAGTAGATAGTGTTCCTCTCTTTTTTAAGTGTTACAATGGTTTGTTTGTCAACGGGCTCCTGTGCCCTAATAGTTTGGGTAGCCATAGTAAGGGTCACTATGGCAAAAAGCAGGAGCATCGTTGGTTTATTCATGTATTGTTATTGTTTCGTTTTCAATTGTGTAATTCAATCCAAGTGCTTTGCAGATCATGGCAGCCATAGTGTCGGGAGATTCCCCGGAAAAAGTTGCGGTCAATGTGCGGTCTGCTGCTTCTTGGCTCACCCGGATGGTTTTGGTCCCGGAGTACCTCTTGTTGATGACTCTTACGACATCGGGGATCTTTTGATCCTTGAAGTGTAGTTTTGGTGTTGTATTGAGAAAACCGACACGGCTATCTATGTTATAAGGGGTGAATTTTCCTGAGCTTACTGAGACTGACCCTCCGGCTTCCAAAAATAGCTCGTCGCCGGATTTGTCCAGTCTGACCAGGATTTTCCCACTCTCTACCAATACGCCAGATTTCCTGCCCGATAAGTTGTCTACAGAAAATGAGGTTCCGACAACTGTGATTGTGAACCCACGTGCCTGGACAGTAAAAGGGGAGTTGCTGTTTGGTGTGACTTCGAAGAAGGCCTCACCGCTCAAGGTAACTTTACGGCTATCCGCGTTGTAGTCGTTATGGTAAGAGATCCCGCTTTCCCCTGCAATGTAAACGGTGGTGCCGTCTGCCAGGGTTGTTACCGAAATTGCATCGCTTTCCCGGTTTTGGATTGTGGTGGTTGTGTATTGCGGAATCAAAAGGAATATGAGCAGGCTGGCTGCAGCCAGGATTGCAACTGAAGCTCCGGCAAGTTTGTAATAGCGGGGGTGAGTGCCGGAGTTGTATTGCCGGCCGTTATGACCAGGCAGCAGCCCCTCCGACTCTATCCTGTTGTAAAGCTTTCCCCAAGCCCTGTCCATTCGTTCTTCTTTTTTTATTATTTTACCGGATTTCATGATTGTTGATGGTGTATCTCTATCTCTTGTTTCAATAATTTAAGTGCTTTGGTCATCTCGGCCTCTACGGTTTTGACCGAGAGTGAAAGTTTTTTGGCTATCTCCTTGTATTTCATTTCTTCGAACCTGTGCATCCGGAATATCAGGGCCCTTCGCCGGGGCATTGAGGCCATGCTGCGTGCTATTATTCCTTCCAGCTCCTTGTATTCCATATCACCGGAGGCATTTGGGTCAGGGATATCCATGTTGTTGCCGGTTTGGCTGAGCCCCGTTTCCCTTCCGTTCCTCTGCATTGCTTGCAGTGCCCTGTTCCTTACGGCTCTGTAAAGGTAGCTTTTTGCCGAAATGAATATATTGAGCTTGCTCCTGTCCCTCCAGATCACAAAGAAGAGGTCCTGGATTATGTCTTCGGCTGTATCGAGGGAGCCGGTTATGCCGGCCGCATAATAGAGCAAAGGGGAGTAATACTTGCGGAACAGCTTCCCGAAAGCATTGAAATCCCCGTTGCGTATGCCTGTTACCAGCAGAAGGTCCTCTACCATAATAGCCCAAATATACAAAAAAGAGCTGCTATTCCTCCCGGGTCTTAAGAAGTCTTGACACTGCGTTTTCGAGAGACTCTTCGGGCTCGATTATATTGTAGTTTTCCCAAAAGTCAGGGTCGTAAAAATTCTGCACCCTCTCGGATAGTGACTGGTTGTCGCGAAATGCTGTCCTGTAACGCATTCTGTCCGGGGATTCGTTGCGGCCTCCGGTAATAACTGTTTCCGATACAATTGAGTAGTTGGTAGAAAAGAGCCTCCTCTTCCAGTCACAGCGGAATTCGGTTTCGCTCCTGATATAGTTGAGGTGTGTCTTGCCATCGCGGTGTTTGTAGGTGACCAGGTACGAAATTTTGTCTACCCTGAACCTCATGCTGAGGGGTTTTTTCTTGAGGATGGCATCTGTCACTTTATTGCGGTCGGACATGTCCACGTTCACCTCTGCCCTGGAAACTGCAAGGGAGTGGCGGTCAATGTATAGTTTTCCGTAGTGTAGGGCGTAAGGAAGAATGACCCTTGGAACAAAGCTTACTACGTAATGGGGTCTCTCCTCTATCATTACAATCTCTTCAATAGTATATTTATACTGGTAGAGGTTGCTTTTGGCAAACATAAGATCGGGACTTTTGACCACGTCAAGGTATAGTATCAGGTTAGGACCTCCGAGGAACTTTACCATAAGTGTATCCTGTGGTTTGGTGCTGATAAGTTTACGCCCTTTGTGAATAGCTACAAAGTCTATATCGCTGTTTTCGGAGTAGGGGCGTTTGTAAATATCTACCACAGCTTCCGATACATTTATATAGCTTTTCCTTTTACGAATGGTCTCCCTGTAAAAACCGGTAAGCAGTTGAGCGTTCATATTGTAGTTGGCCGTTATCTTTTCTATGGCAGTACTGACCAGCTCCTCGGCATCAATTGCTTTGATGGTAATTTCGTCCAGAAGTCCGGGCAGGGGGTCCAGTTGTATTGAGAGCTCCTGTGTACTCTCTTTGCCAACATTTACAGTTACAGTATTGTACCCGATGTGTGTAACTTCTATTTGTCTGTTTGTTTGCCCGTTGGGGATTTTAAGCGAGAAGCTTCCATTGCTGTTTGTGATGGTCCCGATATTGCTGCCTTTAAGGGAGATATTGGCATATTCAAGGATTTTGTTGCTGCCTCTCTCCTTTACCGTCCCCCGAACGGTGTAGAAGTCCTGGTACTGCTTCTCTTTGTTGTTTGTATCGGCGGCGTTTGATACTTGCACCAATGGTCCTGCTGACAGCAGGGTAAAACCGACGATTGCCGCAAATTTTAATGTTGTTTTCATATTGATTCTTTTTAAAATTGACTATCTGTTCTATATCTAAGATAGTCCAAGGGTAAAAAACCCTATTAAAAAGAGAGTTTTGCAGCAATAAAAGCTGTGGTCCAGGCTGCCTGCAAGTTATAGCCGCCGGTAATCGCATCTATGTCAAGGACTTCTCCGGCAAAAAAGAGCCCAGGTACCACTTTGCTCTCCATTGTTGCCATATTTACACCGGAGAGGCCTACCCCTCCGCAGGTAACAAATTCTTCCCGGAAACGGGAACTCCCCTTGACCAGGTATTGGTCATTGACAAGAACCTCTGCAAGTCGGTTGATTCCCTTGGTGCCGCATTCGCTCCATCTTTTGAAGGCCGGTTGGTTGCCCGGGGTTGACGGTGTACTGAACCCTCTCTTTGCCAGCAGGTATTCCCACAATCTTTTGGAAATATTGCCGGGCTTTGTGTTGGCCATGCTTTTGTTGGGGTTTGCAGATGCCAGGATCCTGAGTTGTTCCGTTATGCTCTCTTGGTTTTGACTGCCGGTCCAGTTTACCTGGAGTACAAAAGTGTTTTTTATCTCATGTATAAGGCGTGCTCCGTAAGAAGAGAGTTTCAGTACTGCCGGGCCGCTCATTCCCCAGTGTGTTACCAGCAATATTCCGTCGGAGGATATCCTGCTCCCTTGGATGGAGAGGGTAACCTCCTCTTGTACAACACCCATTAGTTTTGTTACCGGGTCCGCGGGTATGTTGAATGTGAAAAGTGACGGTACAGGGTCTTCAATCTTATGCCCCAGTTTTTGTAGCCAGGCAAGTCCCTCCTTACGAGGGGATCCTCCGGTGGTTACAATTACCTTATTGAATTTTTCCAGGGATTGCCTCACTTTCAAGGGGCTCCCATCTTGTTCCAGTATAAAGAAATTTTGAGGGTCCTTGGAAATGCCGGTGATTGTGGATCCTGTAACTACATTGACTCCGGCCCGGGATGCCTCCTTAATGAGTGTGCCTGTAATTGAAGAGGAATCCTGGGAGCGGGGGAATACGCAGTTGTCTTCCTGGATAACCAGCGGTACTCCTTTGGATTCGAACCACTCCATGGTGTGTGCCGGTCCAAAAATACGGAACAGCTTCTTGAGCTCCCTTCCTCCGCGCGGGTATGCATGGCTCAACTCATCAGGGTCGGTACATCCGTTTGTGAGGTTGCAACGGCCTCCACCTGAGATGGAGACCTTCTTTAAAACCTGGTTGCTTTTTTCGAATATCGTTACCTGTGCATGGGGGAAGTTCTTTTTTACATGCACGGCACCGAAAAAACCTGCAGCACCGCCACCGATTATGGCTACCCGCAGATCTTCCATACTGTTATTGTTTTTTTGTGTAAGTGGCTTTGATCACCCACATCTTTGAGTCTGCAGGGGCAGCTTCCATCGCTTTGTAAAGGTCAGGGGCAATCTCATTGATTTTGGCTGAGGTCTCTTCGCTGAATTTGGCAGAGGGGAAGAGGTAGTACTCAGCCCCATCTTCTACCCACCGGTTGTTTTGCGAGTAAGGAATTCCTGTGAGGGGGTGGGAGTAATAGTTGCCACTTTCGAGATCCATGAATATTTTCTCTCCAAGTTCTCCGGCATGGAGTGTAAACGCCCATAGTTGCGGGTTGTACACAAAGAAGTTGTTTATGTAGGTAAAGAGTTTCTTTTGGGCACTGAGGATCTGGAACCGGTCGTTGTCAAGACCACGGAAGTTGCTGTCTTTGTTCATGTTCTTTACTACTGCCACCAGTTTGGGTATAGAGTCGTTTGCTCCCATGCTGTAAACTTTGTCGGTATAGCCGGTAAAGTAAAGGGTGTTGTCGTATGTATGGAAGTGCTTTGGATTTAGTATGTTGGCAACTGTTTGTCCGGTTCTCCACTCAAAATCCCTGTTGCCGGGGTTGATTGTAAAGGAGTAATCCGACAATGAGTTCTTATGTCTCAGAAAAAACCTGTTGTTCCCGGCGATTCCATACTCTGTACCGGTTATCCCGTCCAGTTCGTTGGATGCCAGGAAACGGCCAGAGAGATCAAATTCGCTAACCCTTTTTACATCAAAAACCTCCAGTTTGTTCTCCTTGCGGTTTACCATGAAATCGACCATAGCTTGCAGCTCTGTCAATTGGTCACCTTTGGGTATTTTGTTGATGAAGTTCCCGTTCGTGTCAAAAATGAGGATAGATTCGCGAAGGGTAGAGATATAGATTTTCCCGTCGTATACCTCTATGTTGTTGAGAAATATGCGGATGTTCTCGTATTGTGGGAGCAATAGGGGGATTATTTCGTAAGAAACTTCGTATGGTGCTTTTTCGAAGGGCTTGACGTTGTTAAGGTTGTAGTTGACTGTTATATTGGTGACACCATCAGCGCTACCGCCGGGGCTGCATTGCGCAGTGAGAATAATTATTGAAATAATGGTTAAAAAGGGCAAGATTAAGCGTCCGATGGAGCCGGTGAGTCTCTTTGTCATAATGGTTTTTTGTTTTTTACTGCGCAAAGTTGATAATTAATTGATGGTTGACCAAAAAGAATTTCAATTATCAATCATTTTTTCATTACGGACTCCCATACAGCTTTACGTAGTGTGCCTTCGGAATCATCGCCATCGTACTGCCAGTACATTAGACCTTTGAGACCTAGTGAACGTGCCCAGTTTGCCTTTATTTCTATGCTTTTGGGGTTGTCGTAGCCACAAAAGAAAACGCCGTTTTTTGTAACGTACGGGGTGTTGGAAACGGGGTCCCAGTTGTCAATTTTGTAGATGCTTTTATCCAGGGTCAGGATGGTGCTGTAATTTAGTGAAGTGGGCTTTTCGGAGAATGAGTGCTGACCGTAGAAAGGAATACCCAGCACCATTTTGTCGTATGCCACTCCTGCGGTACGGTATGCATTCACACTCCTCACGCAGTCCCAGTATGCGCGGGAGTCGCTAAGTGCCGAGTGGTGTTTTGGGGCAGCATCCATATTGTAGGTCATGATGTTTACAAAATCAACGTACTGATCAACAGCCTTGACATCTATATACCTGTAACCTCCGGTAACAGCAACCTTGTCTTTCACATAGCCGGCATAAGTGAGAATGTAACCGGTTCCCAGTGTTTCACGAAGCTCCTTCATTAAAAGGGTAAAATTGTAGGTGTCGATGGCCGGGTTACTGGCCGCCCCGCTCCATGAGAGGCCGGGGAATTCCCAATCAATATCTACCCCGTCTATGTTCCACTTTTCCAGGAATGCTTTGCAGTCACTTGCAAACGCTTTTCGACCGGCATCTGTTGATGCCATAGCCGAGAAGCTGCCTCCCTGGGAGTTGTCGGGATTATCCACTATATGTGTGAATGCAATCAATACTTTTAGATGTGGAGCTGAATTCTTGAGGGATGCAATTTGGCGGAACCTCCCTTCCTTGCCCTGGAGTTTGAATCCTTGGTAAACTCCATTGGTTACATAGAGCTCTGCAAATGCATAACTTATATGTGTGATGAGCCGGGTGTCGGGAATCCGTGTGCCCCAATAGGTCACATATGCAAGCGCAATCCTGTTGTCCACTCTTTCAGCCGGGACATAGGGTTTGGGCTCTTCTTCGCCGGGAATATCGGGTATAGGGTCCTTTTCGCAGGATGTCACAAACAACAATGCTGCGGCACATAGTAGGAGAAGCTTATTCATATTGTATTTAAAGAGTTAGTTCCAGAACAGGATATTTGGGTTCCATGAACCCCGCTTTGCGGTACAACTTTTCGCCGGCCTTTGTGGTATGCAGGGAAAGCTTGCTGATTCCCCTTTTGCGGGCCTCTTCTATCAGATGGTCCAGCACAAGGGTGGAGAGTCCCCGGCTTCGTGCTCCGGGAATAGTATACATGTTGAGGATGTCACCTTCCAAATAAAAGTGTTTGTCAAAATCACCCGGGATTTTTTTTATGACCATTGCACCAAAACTCAGAACCTTTTCTCCCTCAAATGCCATTACTGCATAGATGGTCCCAAGCTCAATAGCTTCGGAGAAATAACCTTTGAGCCCCTCCCTGGTATTTTCACTTTGTGCGGCATTACATTCTCCAAGCAACTCAGTAAGATAATCAAGCCGGTAGCTTACAAGCAAATCAACTTCCTTATTGCTTAATTCCCTGATGGTTATGTTGTTGTTTTTGTGATTCATGTCCAATTTTGGAGTGTAAATATACAAATGGTTTGAAAAATTGTATTTATCGAAATAAGATTGACAATTATTATTAACTTTACAATATCAAAAAACTCCTCCTTAACTAGTTATGCAATGAAAAACACCCTTATCACTTGTGCAGCCGTAATTGCTGCAATTGTGTCCATGTCTGCCGATTGTATGGCCAAGGAGCTAACGCTCGGCGAATTTAAGCAAATATTCTTTAACGGGGATAATAACAATCCGGACTTTAAACAGATAGACAAACCGGCCATCCTCTATTTTTATGCTGATTGGTGCGGACCTTGCAAGCTGTTCCGCAAAAGGGTGGAGAAGTATATCTTGGAAAACCCCAATGTCGATTATTTCCAGATAGGGGAAAGCAACAGAGATACAACAGGAAATTATCTAAAAACCAAATTTTTCAGTGAAGTAATCAGATTGAAATTTTATCCTACGGTTGTTGTCTTTGACGGAAAAGGCTCATTTTTCTCATTTTCCGGGGTTGTTGACCAAGAGGTATTCGATGCGGGTATCAATGCTTTTTTGGAGGGATATTACCTCTATTATTCACAGGAATTCCGGCAAGTTTCATTGTTTGGAAAAGAGAGGTTCCTTGGACATTTTTCCGACGATTTCAGTAACGGACGGGGAACTGTTATTTCGGATAATGTTATTTTCCTTGGTGAGGTCCGGAACAATCGACCATTCAACGGTATTTATTTTGATGAAAACTTCCATAAACATTATGTAGCGGGAGGAGAAGTTATCGATGATCCTGGTTTTGTGCAGTTCAAGGACAAGGATTCCGGTCTTTATGGGATTTGTTATAAGACTGGTGACACACTGTTACCTCCGGTATTCGAAAAAACCGGGTACTGGAGGGAGGGTACACTAACCCTCACTTACGAAGGAACCGAGGGAGCTATAGACGAGGCCGGCAATATAGTGATTCCATTCGAACAGGACAAGCTTGGCCAGTTCCAGGAGGGGATGGCATATTACCAGACTCTCCAAAACGACACAGTATATTCGGGTTATATTGATAAATTCAACAATGTGGTGTTTTCATACTCTGGGGAAAGCGGGATATACAAAGCGGATTTCACTGCCTCAAGAGCTATTATTAACATTGGGGAAGGCTTGGAGTCAAAATATATTTACGTCGATAAAAAGGGCAATAATATTTGCGGAGATCATTTTTTTTCATGGGCTGAGTCTTTCGATGAAGGCGTAGCACTGGTCGCAATAAAAAGTGATGAGGGAAGCCTAAGGTATGGATTCATCAACTGGGACGGTTCTTTCATGGTTTATCCCAAATACAGAGCTGCACATAGTTTTGACAATGGCAAGGCTTTGGTACTTATGGATGACAGATGGGCCTATATAGACCTTGAGGGCCAGGTTTTGAGATACCTGACAGATGATGAGATTGAAGAATTGATGCTTTGAATTAACGATACATTTTTTATAAAACAGTAAGAATGAAAGTGAAGTATGTAATGTTTGCCTTGATGGCAACGGGGTTGTTATCATGCGACAAAATCCTGAACAATAATGGTAAGATTTGGGACATTGCTCCGGTTGTGTTTCGTGTTGAGGTAATTGATGCCGACGGGGTTGACCTCCTTAACCCCGATAACCGCAATTCATTGAATACAGATGGAATCAATGCTTATTACAAAGGTGCAAAATATGTGTGCAAAAAGGACATTCCAATTAATGTGACTAAGGCTTACATGCCACATTTTTACGGTCTTAAAGTAAGAAAACAATTTTCCGGAAATACATATATACTAGAGTTTGGGGAACTGGCCGGTGATAAAGATTATCCAAACGAGGAGGTTGCTGTTTTTTGGGGAGATGGTACCTGGGATGTAATAAGGGTAAACAGGAAGTTCAGATGGAAACTCAACGGGGACCCCGACATTAATGATAAATGGTATCTTAACGATGTCATAGTCCCTGAGGGAGTTATTAGGATTGTAAAGTAGAACTTAATCAAAATACAAAAAAAGGCAGGTATCACTACCTGCCTTTTGTCCATGATGGTTGACTAACCCTGCTGCAATCTCGATTGCGTGACTTACAGGCTTAAAACCAAGCCTATACTTAAGTATGATATTGAATAACCCGCCTCTGCATACATTCCCCATTTGTTGTTGAACTGGTAACGTGCTCCAAGAACACCACCAAAGGAGAGGCCACCTGCAGAAGCACTGCCGGGATCGGTTCCTTCACCGTAGAATTTCGCACTGGCAATATTGTAACCGAGCATCAATCCGGCATATGTATCAATTTTGGGTATAAGTGGGTAGTGGAAAAGCCCTCTTGCGCCTAATACGATATGTGAGTACTTGTAACCAAAATCGCCATCGTTCCCAAAACCGATTTGGTCTTTGTCGCCGTAGTAACCCAGGTAACCACCAAGGCCAAGGTTGAGTTTTGATACACCAAAAAGGTTTTCTTTGAAACCTTGGTCATAAGAGACCTCTATTGGTATTCCTGCAGAATTGATGCCCACACCTACCCTCAGATGTTTGCTGTTGTTCCCGAAAAGTGAGGGATGATTGTTTTGTGCCATCACGTTGTTAAAAAGAACAAGTGTCAAGGCTGTCATGATTAAAACCAGTTTTTTCATCTTTCTTTAAAATTGAGTTTATTTCTTGTAATTGTAAAAATCGGGGTATGCACTATTTGTGCGGTAAAGGTAGGATTTGATTCAATCAGGATAATCAAAAGCAGGGGGGACAAAAAGGGGACAATCTTAAAAGTTTTGAAAGTCCCCATACTGTCCCAGCTATCGAAAGATCTGCCTGCACCATTGGTTTGGTTAGTGAAAATATTTGTATTATTGTCTCGTTTTTGATGTTAAATATTTGTGAGATGCTATTGAAGAATTTGCGTGTAAGCAGCTTTTTGTGGGTTTTGTTTTTAATGTACTGTTGCTCAATGATAGCACAGACTCCGGGAATTGATAGTTTAAAGAGCATATTGGAGAATCACACGGCCAAAGACACAGCCAGGGTAAACCTTCTCAATAAAATTGGCTATGCTGTCTACTCCAGGGATGCCGAAGCATCAAGAAACTATGCGGCAGAAAGCTTCCTGCTTGCTACAGAGTTGGGATACGCAAAAGGTAAAGCCGAAAGTTTGTGGTTGCAAGGTATTACCTGCATCCAGCAAGATCCGGGAAATGCAATGGGTTTGTTCGAAAAGGCGCTGGAGATTGCCACTCAAACCGGCAATCATGACGGGATTGCTAAATATACAAATGCTGTTGGTACCGTTTATGGTATGACCGGGCGTGATTCCTTGGCTGTGGAATGTTATATGAAAGCGATTTCCATTGCAAGGCAAGTAAAAGCTTCGGGGGAGCTGGGTAAATATCTGTCAAACCTTTCCCAGGCTTACAATCGAATGGGAAGGACAGAACAGGCTCTGGAGGGATATAACGAAGCCCTTAAAGTGTTGACAGCAATAAATGACAGCAGTAATATTGCAACATGTTACAACTCCCTGGGAAATATTTACACATCCCAGGGTAACTATCCTTTTGCACTGGAGTGTTTTCATAACGGGCTAAAAATAAGGGAAGAGATGCAAGACCTGAATGCAATTTCGAAAAGCTTGGTCAGTATAGGCAGCATTTACTTTGCCCAAAAAGATTTCTCCAGGGCTATGGAATACAATCAGAAAGTTGTAGAGATTGCCTCAAAATCCGGTCATAAACATGCATTGGCGGGAGGCTTGCTTAATATTGGTCTTATATATTTACAGACCAAAGACCATAAAGCTCTGGAGTATTTTAACAAGGCTCTCGGAATTAGTGAAGACCTTAAGATCATTCCCCTTAAGATTAGTATCCTTCAAAATATCGGGCAATACTATTTAAATGAACTCAAGTATGAAAAGGCTTTGGAGCATCTTTATCAAGCCTTGGATTTGTCGGAGACAGCCGATAAAAAATCTACCATCAGCTCTTCAAAACTCCGGATAGCCCAAGTTTACCATTCTAAAAATGACTATTCACGTACACTTGAGTATGCAATTCCCGGCCTTGAATTGGCACAGGAGCTCAAGATGATTGAGACAGAAAAAGACTTGCATCAATTGCTTTCCGATGTGTATGCCAAAACCAATCAATACAAAAGTGCTTACATTCACAGCAATCAGTTCAAAATGCTGAGTGATAGTATTTTTAATGAACAAAACATAAGGCAGATTGCAGAGCTGGAGTTTACCTATAAATTTGATCAGGAAAAACAAGCTATAGCACTCGAGCAAAACAAGAAAGATGCAATCGAGGCCTCCAGGAGAAAACTACAATACGTAATCATAATATTTCTTGCAGTTTGTTTTGGAATTTCTTCATTGCTCGCAGTATACATACATCGTCTTTATCGATTCCGCAACAGGGCCAACCAAGCCATCCGGGATCTGGAGCTGGAGAAAAAGAGATTGCTCGAAAAGGAGATTGAACGAATCAACCTGGAGCTGGAACAGAATAGAAAATCGCTTACAGCCACATCTTTAAAGTTGATCCAGAACTCCGAAAGGGATGCAGGTAATGTGAGAAGGCTTGAGTCTGTTTTGGATGGTACCAGCCCCGAAGGAAGGAAAATTCTTCTTTCAATCATATCTGACATCAAAAGGATGTCCCGTAGTTCCAATTGGAATGAATTTGAACTGTTGTTCCAAAAGGTACACAAGTCCTTTTACGACGGGCTTAATGATAAATTCCCCGATCTGACTGCCAATGAACGAAAATTATGTGCATTCCTCAAACTGAATATGAGCAGCAAGGATATTGCAAACATCACCTTCCAGTCCGAAGAGGCCCTTAAAAAAGCACGTCAACGATTGAGACAAAAGTTAGGCATTGACCGAGATACCAACCTGGTGGTCTTTTTGCAAAATATCTGATGCAGAGGACTATAGGGTTGTTAAACAAAACTGGTTTTTTTTGTCGCATACATTTCTACGGATAGTCATTTATAATCGCCTAACTGGTGCAAGTTCTTTTGATTAAGGATATTCCATATAGAGGCAACGTAGTCAAAACCATCTAATGGAAGGGAAGAGTTGGACACTCTGTTGATTTTGTAAATCAATCCGGCATTCTCCAGCCACATAATTACAACTTCAAATTCCTTATCTATATGAAAATATTTTTTGTAAAATATCATTCTCAGTATATTGCTCAGACGTAAAGTAGAGTGTAAATAGAAATTTGTATATATAAAACAAAAATCAGATGTCGTTGATAAAAGTGTAATTATTATCAGAAATAAGTTGATAAATAATCAATTATGCAAATAAATTTGTAATTATTTTATAGGTTTACTGCTGTTACCAATTAAGTAATTATTTATTGGAAGTAAACTTTCTTTATTGAAATAAATTTTTTTTTGTACCCGCAGAAGGAAAAATATCCGGAACTTTTCTATAGGATTTAGAGCTGATTGCAATAAATTTGAGAAATATGTCAAATTATTCACAGTCCTTAATTAGATTGGCGAAGTTATGGGAACGAATGCACAAAAAATTATTAAATATTGCACAGATAACAGAATTTTATTCTGTTATCTGTGCATAAATTAATATATTTGTAAAACCATAAATACAATCAGCGATGGGAGAATTAGTACAACTAGGGGTAATCCCGTTCAATATTTCCGTTCTTCGATCCTTGTTTTCGTCGTACAATTTTCCAAATGACAAGGTACAGGCATTGGAGGGTGGGGGAAAGCTCATAAGGCTAAAGAAAGGAATTTATGTGGTTTCGCCTGACGTCACGGGAGAACTGCTGTCTGTGGAGTTGATAGCGAATCACCTCTATGGTCCGTCCTATGTTTCGATGGAGAGTGCGTTGCGATACTACGGCTTAATCCCCGAAAAGGTTTTTATCGTCCGCTCGGCGACCACCAACCGCTCCAGGAAGTTCGAAAATAGCATAGCTACATTTCAATATGTTTCGGTTAGGGAGGACTATTATTCCATCGGAATTAATCAAAAGACGGTCGATAATAAGTACACATTTCTAATCGCTTCGCCCGAAAAGGCGTTGAGCGATTTGATCATGACGACTCCGCACATCAATTTCCAGTCGGTGAAGGCCGTAGAAACATATCTGGAGGATTATTTGCGTTTGGATATGTCGGCATTTAGGGCGATGGACAAGGACATTATTGAACAATGCGTCGCGACCGGGAAGAAGAAAAAGGCGCTTAAATTACTGTTAAAACTATTATCACGATGACAATATTTGATCAGATGCTAGGACGGTATGACATAAAGACCGCACAGGAAAAGCACAATGCTATAAATGAAGTTATGCAAGAAATCGCGCTGGCGGGACTTTACCGGGGTGGCTTTTTTGACAAGGCAGCATTCTATGGTGGGACTTGCCTGCGGATATTTCACGGGGTGCCTCGATTTTCCGAGGATATGGACTTTTCACTGACAGAAAAGAATGTGGAGTTTGATATTGAGAACTATTTCCCGGCAGTTATAGAAGAGTTTAAAGCTTCAGGACGT
>SABC01000115.1 GCA_009929175.1 Bacteroidia bacterium
TGCAGGTTATTTGCCGGCGCAGCACGGTTATCTCCAGTCAATAGCTGCTCGGCTCTGCATTGGGCCGGCAGCCGGCTCGGTGCCTGGGATAACCTCTGCACCGGAATAACCTGTCGGGAGGCACTGTTGCACCCCTCGGATAAATTGACATACTACTGAAAATGAACGCGTTTTCACAACTAGCACATTATTTGCAACTTGTTAATTTATCCGAGGGATGGGGTCCACCATGGAAGCCGCAGATCGCTCAGCCTCTGCATATTGTAAATTTATCCGAGGGATGAAGACCCAAATACACTATATTTACGGTAAAAATGATTTACTCGAACAAAGATGTTAGGAGGCAGGACCGGTTGCTTACGGAGGAGGCTGCGCGGGGACTTTTGCTCAGCGGGGAGTACGGGGTACTTTCTATGATTGATGCTGAGGGTTCTGTTTACTCGATACCAATCAATTATGTCTGGGATGGGATCTCTGCCATATACCTGCATTGCGCCACGGAAGGTCGTAAATTACGCGCTATAGACAAAAACCAAACCGTCTCCTACTGTGTAGTAGGTCGCACAAACGTGATCTCTGCAAAATTTACTACCGAATACGAAAGCATTGTTCTTGAATGTACTGCACACCGCAACCTCTCTCGCGAAGAGAAGATGAAGGCACTTGAGCTACTAATTGACAAATTCTCAGCAGCAGACAAAACGGCCGGTATGGCTAGTGCTGAGCGCTCCTTCGAACGTACAGAAATCATCCGACTGGACATAATCCGCTGGAGCGGCAAATCCAAGAAAGTATCCCCCGGATAAGCTACCAGCCCCAAGGGGCACCTGGAGTTTCAATTTCCTGCGTCAGGTCAAAACGTACGGAAAAAAAACGGTCGGTATTCACTCTGCGCAGGTTGTATGTAAAGTGACTGCCGGGAACCAACTCCACCCACCATACATTTGTGGTGCGGGTAGGCAAAATGTTTACGGTTGCCTGGTCAACAGGAAAAACCTGACACTCTGCAGTTCCAAAATTGGTGGTTTTGCCACCATACATATTGCTTTCACTCTCAGTGCCGTCAGGGTGACGGTGGTCGTGGTTGAGCATTAGCCCGTCACTCTCCAATGTAAAAATCCAAGTTCTGGAGCTATCTCTTCCCACAATAAAGGGCACTTTTATAACACCCTCCTCTACCAAACGAACATGCATCACAAGTTCGCCTGCAAAAGTGGTATCCCCATCTCCGCCTGCCACAACTGTTCCTCTGAAAGCTTTCCCGTAAAGGTCTCCGAGGTTCTTCCAAAAAACGAGCTGGGTAGAGTCCCTCATACTGCTTTCTGTTACAACTTCGACTTTTACAGACTGATTGCATGCAAAAATAAAAAGCAAAACAGTAACAATTACTACAAAAAATGGTCTTTTCATCTGATTTTAAATTTTATTTCTATTATTAATTGTATATCAAATACTTCTGGCGCATTTCTTTGTATTGAGATAACGCTGGCTCCCAACTTTCTCGGATCTGTTCCTCTTTTAACCCTTCAATTATCTGCTTACGGAGTATATCGCCACCTGCCAAACGGTCAAAACGGCCCTCACGGAAAAACTCCTCCTTGTTGGGGTAAACGTTATAAAACTCAAGCAACCAACCCAAGTTCAAACGACCGCTTTCCCTGAATATTGAAACATCATACTCCCTGAGATCCATGCCAAAACACTCCACATCCATATGCGGTGGACGAGTACTCATTCCCTCTATCGAAACCGGAGTGAACGAGAATTCATAATGCTCTGCTAGCAGAGGATTTCCAAGCACTTGGAAAGGAAACATGGTACCTCTGCCCTGACTGATTACAGTTCCTTCGAACAGGCAGAGCGAAGGGTACAGTAAAATCGATTGCTGGGTATTCAGGTTTGGTGACGGCGGAATAGGCAAGATGTACTCTTTGCCATGCTCGTAGTTAGCAACCTCAACCACAGCTAATTCACACTGCATTCCATCTTTGAGCCATCCCTCACCATTGATCATCCCTGCATATTCGCCAAGAGTCAAACCATGCAAAATAGGGATCGGATGCATACCCACAAACGAACGGAAATTTGTGTCCAAAACAGGTCCATCTACGTAGTAATCATTGGGATTAGGTCGGTCCATCACTATCAGCATAATTCCATGCTCTGCACAAGCCTCCATAACATAGTGTAATGTAGAAAGATATGTATAAAAACGGACTCCAACATCCTGAATATCAAAAATCATAATATCAACATCTGCAAGGTCTTTGGGCAGAGGTTTGTAGGTGCCGGAACTGTATAGATTGCTTACCGGAATGCCGGTTTTCACATCAACCGTATCGTAGTTGTTTCCTCCCCGAAAACCGTGCTCCGGCGCAAAGATCCTAACTACGTTTACCCCCATGGAGACAAGGGTATCGAGCAGAGTAACTTCGCCAACCACAGAACTGTTGTTTACAGCAAGTGCAACATTTTTCCCCTCAAGCATAGGCAGATAGACCTCTGTACGATCAGCCCCGGGAATTATCTCGTCATAAACAAGCTCTGCTCTACCCATACAACTGGTAATGACCAGAGCAAAGAGCAACAAGGTTAAGATTGAAAGTTTTGTTTTCATGATAGTTCAAATTTAGAGTATAATTAAAAACCGGTATTCAAGAATGTAATTTAGACAAATTCGGCAACATTGCAAAACAAAAATTTTTAGCTTTGGATAGAAAAAATCATTTTTCGTTGTAATATTCTGCCGGTATGTGCGACTAATAAGGTGAAAAGCAAAAAAAATGAACACAAAAGAGGAGTTTTTAATCTTACTGGAGCAAAGCAGAAACATAATTTACAAAATATGTTATGTTTATTCCACCGACTTACACCCGCAAGAAGATCTTTTCCAAGAAGTTGTAATCAATCTTTGGAACTCGTGGCCAAGGTTCCGGCACGATTGCAAAGCACAAACATGGGTTTACCGGATTTCACTCAATACCTGTATCAGCTACCTGAGAAAGAGCAAGTCCCGGCCAGACTACTTACCTCTCACACAAAATATTGAGGTGGTTGCAGAGGAGTTTGATTTGGCGAGGACCAGAGAGTTGTACAACCTCATCAACAAATTGGACAAGATTGAAAAAGCATTGGTATTGCTCTACATAGAAGAAAAATCCCACGAAGAGATCTCTCAAATCATCGGCATTCCACGCACAAATGTTGCCGTCAAGCTTTTCCGGATAAAAGAAAAACTCAAACAAATGTCACAAAACCAAAATTAAAAAAGCCATGGATCTGGAACAATTGAAAGCCGAATGGCAAGAACTCTCCAAGAGAGTAGAAAAATACGAAACCTTAAACCAACAAAACACTATTAATATGCTACAGACCAGAACAATAAGCACAAAAGGGAAAATGGAGAAATACGAAATCATCTTCTTTGCGATCAGTGTATTTTATGCAATTTTTTTAAGCTGTGCTCTGTTTATCAACACCGAACGATTGATAGCCAACGAGACAATCATGGTCGGTATAGGTGTTTTTGTTGTGGCAGGAGCCTGGCAACTCTATAAAATATTGTTGTTGCAAAAAATGAAAATAGACAGATGTTCTGTCATTGAATTACAAAAAAGAGCACTCAGGTACAAAGCCCTCACATTTGGACGCTTGATCGGCGGAATGATCCTGCTTATACCAACCCTGATTCTATTCTACTACTTCCAACGAGACCTCATGCCACAGGAACTACTACTGGTAACATCAGCAGGCGCCCTCTTCGGACTCGCCATCGGACTAAAAACATTCTTCTCACAATGGAGCAACATCAACCAACTCATCACCGACCTCAAGGAACTCAAACATCTGGATTCATCCCTCGGATAAATTAACAACTATCACGTTATCAGGAGTATTCTTTTCATGTAATAATTAAGTATGTCGGCGGGCAAAATCAGTTGTCCGCCTTATGTGTTTTACAACTTGCGGGGTTGACCCCTCGGATAAATTAACAACTCCCTGTCTTGCAGAGGTTTGCAGCAAAACACGCATCCCTCGGATAAATTCACATGTTATTGGTTTGCAGAAAGTTGGAGCCCACAGGTGATTGTGAACTATTTAGCAATATGTACGACAAGGCAGCTTTACCGTAATATGCGGGTTTTAGTTAGCCCACGTTTAGTTGCAACTTGCTGGAAATAAGCGGCAAGCCACAACGCTCACAGCCTCTGCAAGTTGTTAATTTATCCGAAGGATGGAGCCCGGCCCCAAGGCGGTGCCGATAGCCCTGGGGTTAATGCCGAGCGAAGTGCAACATCTGTTTTTGTAGCGGTTTTGACGAAGAGTTTGCGGTTAACAGCCGAGGACTGTTTGACGACCGCAGGGAGGAGTTCCGCAGGCCC
>SABC01000025.1 GCA_009929175.1 Bacteroidia bacterium
GTCTACGGTATAGGTAAAGCGGAGCTCGGCAAGTCTAAGATATTTGATATCCTTCTCAATCCAGTCAGGGTCATATCCTGAGTAACCATATTGGATATCGCCAAGTTTTACGGCAATATTGTTAGGTGTGGGTGTCTCCGAATTTTCAAGACCATCCCTCAATACTCCGTTGAATACTTTAGGACCGGACTCCCTGAGTTCAACAGACTCTTCACTGAATCCGTACTGCATCATCCAGCGTTTGGTTCCGTTCACAACTGTTGCACCTGTACGGCCATCAAGCAGTGCTGTCATGGAGAAGTTTTTGTATTTCAAAGCTGTATAGAATCCGAATTTGAGGTCCGGCTCCCTGTCAGCAAGCACACTCCATGCTCCCGAAGGAACAGGCAGGCCGCTTGAAGGATCTATAAGGACATCCCCGTTGTTGTTTCTCATGAAATCGTTACCTGTAATAGAGGTGATAGGGTGTCCTATCTGGATACCATTCCTGATATTACCAGAAACCCAGGTGTAGGCATTGTAATACTCCGATACGTTCTCGGGAAGGCCAACCACGTTACTCCAGTTCTTGGAGAAGTTGAAGGAGGCATTCCATAACCAATCCCTGTTCTTGACAATGTCACCTGCAATTCTCATCTCAACACCACTGGTTTTGAAAGAACCCACGTTCATGTTGTTAAGAACGAAACCGGTTGCATAACTCATACGGAAACCGGTAATGATCTGGTCCTCAGAGAAGGTGTTGTAATATGCAAAGTCAACATCAATACGGTTGCGGAACAATCTTGCCTCAAGACCAACCTCCCATGCGGTGTTCATCTCAGGTCTCAGACTAAGGTTTGGACCGGTAAAACCGTAACGGTAACCACCTGCAGTGGTAGAAGTGGTTTCGAGGGCAGGGTAGATGGACAAAGCGGGGGCATCCTTACCAACCTGGGCAATGGATGTCCTCAGTTTAAGATAACTGAATGTCTCATTGTGGGCTTTGAAGAAAGGAAGCTCCGAAAGGATAAAGCTACCCTCGATTCCGGGATAGAAATAATGGTTATTATCCATCGGTAAGGTAGAAGTCCAGTCATTCCTTGCACGGAAGGTAACGAAAGCCATATTGTTGTACGACAATTCAAGCGACCCGGAGATAGCCTGAAGCCTCCTCTTCCAGTCATTAGTTCTGTTAACCAAAGTAGAAATATCGCAGTTTGCAATGGATTGGAAATCCCTCACCAGGAACTTTTCGCCATGGACCGAAAGGGTCTTGTTGGCAGTCTCCTGCTGGTGGTAACCGGCCATGATGTTTGCCGAGAATTTACCAAAGTCCTTTTTATATGTTGCGATCAGGTTAATGGATGGGTTGGTTTGGGTTACCCTTGACTCGTCATAAGAACCTGTACCATTCCTGTTGTAAGACCAGTCCGGGTGACGAACAATCTGTACCTGGGTCGCCGAAACGTCCATACCCACCTGACCACGGATCATGAAATCCTTGAAAGGTGTGAAGTTAAGGGCAAGGTTGGAGATCACACGTTGGTTCTCGTCGTAGTTCTTGTTTTTGTATAGGTCAAAATACGGGTTGTAGATATCACCGTCTGCGTAATTTGCAGGCCAACGCATCTGACCGGCTTCGTTCAAGTATACGCTCATATCGTCTGTCAGCGGCCATAGCATTACGCGGCCAAGAGGGCCACCGGTACCCCTTCCTGCTTTGTTGTTGGTCATTGATGCATACTGCAATGAGGTTTCGATATTAAGCCAGTTGCTGAGTTTTGCAGTACCCGAAACAGTGAAGTTTGTACGTTTGTAGTTGGTTGTAGGTACAATACCTGTCTGGTCAGTAGTACCAGCCGAAGCACGGAATGTCATGTTGTCTCCGCCGGCCTCAAACGAAACGTTGTGTGCCTGGGTTGTAGCAGTCTGGAAAAAGTTTTCCAGGTTGTCATATAGCTGTGTGCCCGGAGCATAAGGAGCACCAAACTTTCTCATGGTATAGTAGTTTGTAATACCATACATCCCATTGTCATATTTGGTTTGCATCTCAGGGTAGCGGTAAGCCATGTCAAAACGGAAACGGTTGCTGTACGAAACAACTCCCCTGCCCTTCTTACCCTTCTTAGTGGTAATTATGATTGCACCGTTGGATGCATCACTACCGTAAAGTGCAGCGGCTGCAGCACCTTTGAGGATGGTCATGCTCTCGATGTCCTCCGGGTTGATGTCCGAACCACGACTTGAGAAGTCCAGGTCACGGTCAGCTACGACCTCGCTGCCTCCGGTCCTTACAGCCAAGTTGCCAACGGGATTGAATGAACTGTTGTTCATTGGAATACCATCGATAACATAAAGTGGCTGGTTGTTACCCGATATTGACGTTGCACCACGGATAAGAACCGAACTGGATGCACCGGGAGTACCCGATGAGTTGGTAATCTGCACACCGGCTACACGACCCTGGAGTGCTGTTACGAAGTTCTCACGGCCGGATTCTGCAATGTCGGCGCCTCGAACACTCTCAACAGCTCCACCCACAGCGCGGGCAGCCCTTTTAACACCAAATTCGCCGACTACGACTGCCTCTTCGAGCAACAAAGCATCTTCCCTCAGGTCTATCCTGATGGAAGTCCTGTTCCTTACCTGGATTTCCTGCTTTTCGTAACCGATTGCAGAGACCTCCAGGACAGCGTTACCCGGAACGTCAATGACAAATTTACCATCAAGATCGGCAGCGGTACCTGTGCGTGTACCTTTGACAAGGATGTTTGCACCGATAACAGGCTGGCCCTGGTTATCGATAACTACACCGCTTACCTTGATGTTTTGTGCCCAAATAGTGCCTGTGAGAAGCATCAGGGCAAAAATCGCAAGGACATTGCGTCCAAAACGATTTTTCTTTCTTAAAACATGCATGAGTTAAAATTTTAGGTTAATAATAGAATATTTGTGTGGTTATATTTTTATTTATAATGGTGCTTTTAACCTTGGCAAAAGTAATAAAAAGTATCACTACTTACAATTTTTTATATGAAATGAGATCATTTTTCCATATATTATGAGATTGCTTTAATTATGCGTAATTCCTTAATCTTTTTATACAGTCATAATTATACCATTTCTCAATATACCCTTGTTATGTAAACAATATCTGCATTTTAGAGTTTTCCATAATATTTCTCCCTCAATATCCCGGAAAAATATCAATATTTAATAACGCCAAACCCAAATTTATTTTATTATTACAAATAGTAACTAAAACCGAATAAAATCTTTAATATCTATAAAAAAAACGCCTCCGTCAGGGAGGCGTAAACATTTTTGAGACAACAAGGTTTCAATTTATTATTTTTTACTATTATCAATTACCAGATCTTGCCAGTCACCGTTGAGTAGACTCACTTCCAACGGGTAATAAAACAACCTCAGTTTTGCATTATCAGACAACCCCTCTGCCTGCAATAACCTCTGAGCATCCTTTTCGGTCGTGAATATGACAGCTTTTGGATTTGCCTTTGCCATACGATTGATCAGAGAAACATCCCTCCTTCCAAAGTTTTTGTGATCCCGGTATTTTACCTTCCTGATCACTTTGTAACTTGCAGACAGCTGATACTCCAGGTGCAAGGGGTTTGCAATTGCCGTAACCATCTGGGCAAAATTGGAATAGACATATCTTTTGTCACCGTTTTCAAATACAGGTAAAGCATCGCCGTATTCAAGGGCAGAGAAAAAGAGTTTTTGCCCTGCAGCGAGTCTTAGCTTTGTTTTCCATTCGAACTGCTCTTCGACCGAAACCTCGGGAGGGCATTTGGTCACGATTACTGTATCTGCCCTGTATATCTGGCCGGGTAAATCCCTGAGGGTCCCAAATGGGAGAAGGTTGTCCGAAAAAGGAGGGTTGGAGTAATCAATGAGCACAATGCTTTTTGAGGGCTTTACCCTTCTGTGCTGGAACGCATCGTCCATTATTATTAGTGTGGGCCTTTCCCCTTCGGGCAATGCCATCAAGGTTTTGATTCCTCTCACTCGGTTGGCGTCTACCGCTACTATAGCCTCGGGGAATTTTTTCTTGATTTGCAGAGGCTCATCGCCGCTCATGCTTGCGGTATCGTTGCAGGAGACAAAGCGGAAACCACGGCTGCTGCGGCCGTATCCCCTCGAAAGTACAGCCATTTTCTCTTTACCTGCCAATTGCTTTAAAATAAACTCGGTATGTGGTGTCTTGCCGGTCCCTCCTGCAGAAACATTCCCTATTACTATAATAGGTATATCAAAAGAGTATGAGGCAAAGATTCCCTTGTCATATAAAAAATGCCTGGTTTTCAGAACCATGTAATATGGAAAAAGAATCACCTTGTTCAAAAAAAAGGATCTCATAAGTGAGTTTTAATTATTTGAATATCTATCTCTTATTATTTCGAGCAATTCCAGCACTACATTGTGGTCGTTTTCTGTCACCAACTTCATCCTCAACTCTTTGAAATCGGGAAGACCTTTGAAATAAGAGGAGAGATGCCTCCTCATTTCCAGCACCCCTACTCTCTCCCCTTTGACTTCCACAGATTTGAGCAGATGACGTTTTGCCAGGTCTACCTTTTCATTCACACTCGGTTCCGGGAGATCCTCACCTGTAGCCAAGAAGTGTTTTATTTCACGGAAAATCCAGGGTCTTCCGTAAGTTGCCCTTCCAATCATGATTCCATCCACACCATACCGGTCAAAAGCCTCTTTCGCCCCGCGTGCACTTGTTATATCGCCGTTACCTATTATAGGTATCTTTATGGCGGGATTGTTTTTAATCTCCCCTATAAGTGTCCAGTCTGCCTCTCCTTTATATAGTTGCGAGCGCGTCCTTCCGTGTATTGTCAAAGCCGCTATCCCGGTATCCTGCAACCTGAGTGCCAGTTCGGGAATTATTTTGCTGCTCTCGTCCCAACCCAAGCGGGTTTTCACTGTTACAGGCAGTTTTACGGCATTTACTACCCGTTGTGTAATCTCTGTCATCTTGTCGGGAAAACGCATCATCCCCGATCCGGCCCCCCTGTTGGCAATCTTGTTCACAGGACAGCCGAAGTTGATGTCGATAAATGCCGGTTTCGCCTCTTGTGCCATTATAGCAGCCTCCACCATTGGCTCTGTCAAATGTCCGTATATCTGGATTCCGATTGGTTGCTCATAGTCGTATATCCTGAGCTTTTCCAAAGACTTCCTTGCATCCCTGATCAATCCGTCCGAAGAGATGAACTCTGTATACATCACATCTGCACCAAACTCCTTGCATATATACCGGAACGACGGATCGGTAACATCCTCCATTGGTGCCAGGAAAAGGGGCTTCTCTCCAAGCTCTGTCTCTGCAATTCTCATATTGATCCTGCTTCCTGATTTTAGGTCGTAAAAGTAGTCAATATTTGGTTTTTAATAAAAAAATGTGGTATTTGCAAAGGATTTTGTCACTTTAAAAAATAGTTTTAACTTTGCAGCCCCCTATTTTATGGGGTAATCGCAACAAAAATAACGTATTAATCTAAAGATCAACAAAGTGGACACATTGAGTTACAAGACTGTATCGGCCAACAAGGCTACCGTCACTAAGGAGTGGGTAGTCATTGATGCAACCGATCAGGTACTGGGAAGGCTTGCCTCCAGAATAGCACTTATTCTGCGTGGTAAAAACAAGCCAAACTATACCCCACACGTGGACTGCGGCGATAATGTAATCGTTATCAATGCCGAAAAGGTTCGCCTAACGGGTAAGAAAATGACAGACAAGGTGTACGTACGTCACACCGGACATCCCGGCGGCCAAAGATTCGCTACTCCAAAGGAGTTGCTGGGTCGTAAACCGCTGGCAGTAGTAGAGCACGCCGTTAAGGGCATGCTGCCAAAAAACCGCCTTGGTGCCGAACTGTTCCGCAACCTGTTTGTATATGCAGGTCCTGAGCACAAGCACGAGGCGCAACAACCAAAAGTCATTCATTTAAACGAAATTTAAACAGAGCATGGAATTAATTAACGCCCTTGGAAGACGAAAATCAGCAGTTGCTCGCGTTTATGTAACATCGGGGAAAGGCAATATTACGATCAACGACAGACCTCTCGAGACCTACTTCAAGGCAGAGACTCTCCAGTACATCGTAAAACAGGCTCTTGAGCTTACCAACACTATGGGAATGTTCGACGTGAACGTTAACCTGACCGGTGGTGGCTACAAAGGCCAGGCAGAGGCTCTCCGCCTCGCTATTGCACGTGCTCTCTGCAAAGTAGATGCAGAGCAGTACCGTCCTGCCCTTAAAGCCAACGGTTTCCTCACCCGCGACCCTCGCGAGGTAGAGAGGAAGAAACCCGGACAGCCTGGTGCACGCAGACGCTTCCAGTTCAGCAAACGCTAGTATTTACTTAAAGGTTTATACGCTGATTTATTTGCACAGTAGAGATACAAAACTCAAGGATCCTCAACCGGCTACCGGAGTTTGTCTTACTGCGGAAAACCCGACAGACCAACAAGATTGTTACTGCGGGTTGATGTAAAGAGAAAAAAAATTAAAAAAAAGATTAAAAATGCCAAGAACTAATTTCCAAGAACTACTTGATGCAGGCGTTCACTTCGGTCACCTGAAACGTAAGTGGAACCCTAAGATGGCTCCCTATATCTTTATGGAGAAGAACGGGATACACATCATTGACCTGCATAAGACCGTTATCAAGATAGATGAAGCGGCAAACGTAATGAAGCAACTTGCACGTGCCGGTCGCAAAATACTGTTTGTTGCAACAAAAAAACAAGCAAAAGAGATCGTCGCCGACAAAGCAAAAGCGATCAATATGCCTTATGTTACCGAGCGCTGGCCCGGTGGAATGCTTACAAACTTCCCCACCATCCGCAAAGCTGTCAAAAAGATGAACACCATCGACAAAATGATGACAGACGGCACTTTTGAAACCCTTGCAAAAAGGGAAAAACTACAGGTTACCCGTCAAAGGGCAAAACTGGAGAAAAACTTAGGTTCCATTTCTGACCTCAACAGACTACCCTCTGCTCTTTTCGTGATAGATATCCAAAAAGAGATGAATGCGGTAAAAGAGGCAAATCGTCTTAACATTCCTGTAATCGCCATGGTTGATACTTGTTGCGATCCGGGTCCCATCGATTACGTGATTCCCGCTAATGACGATGCTGCAAAATCCATTTCACATATAATGGATGTTATTTGCCAGGCAGTTGCCGAAGGCCTTTCGGAGAGGAAATTCGAAAAGGAAAAAGAGGCCTCTACCAACGAAGTAGCCAAAGATGGTGACAAAAAAATGCGTGCCCGCAAAGGGACCGGCAAACCCGAAGATAAAGCAGAGCCTGTTGCCGAGACAAAAACAGAGCCTGTTGCCCAAGCAGCACCTGTAGTTGAGTCAGCTCCTGCAGTTGAAGAAGCTCCTGCCAAAGAAGCTCCCGCAGCCGAATAACATAAGTAATTCCGGTATGAATCACCTGTTTCGCCCTCAAAAAGGGCGAAACAGGTTTCAAATTAAATAAGTACAAATAACATTTTTATATACTAGTAAAATGGAAATTAAAGCAGCAGATGTCGCCAAATTGCGCAAAATGACAGGAGCCGGAATGATGGACTGTAAAGGCGCTCTTATCGAAGCAAACGGCGATTTTGACAAAGCAAAAGACATCATTCGTGAAAAAGGCAAACTAGTGGCAGCAAAAAGAGCCGACCGTGACACCACCGAAGGTTCTGTTATTGCAAAAGCAAACGAAAACAACACAAAAGCAATTCTGGTATGCCTTGGTTGTGAAACAGACTTCGTAGCTAAAAATGCAGAATTCCAAGATCTTGCAAACAACATTGCAGATGCGGCACTTGCTGCATTCCCTGCCGACATGGATGCACTTAACAAAGTAAAAATGGGAGACCTTACTATTGAAGAGGCAGTAACCCAACAAACCGGCAAAAGCGGCGAAAAACACGCAATTCCTGTTTACAACAACCTCGAAGCACCCTACATTGCAACTTACATCCACACCAACGGCAAACTTGCAACCATCGTAGGATTCTCAAAAGAGATCAGCAACGAAGTTGGCCGCGACATAGCAATGCAAATCACAGCTATGAACCCTGTATCGGTTAACCGCGACAACTGTCCCAAGGAAGTTATCGAAAAAGAACTTGAAATCTACCGCATACAAATCCGCGAAGAGGGTAAACCCGAAAACATGGTAGAGCAAATCGCCCAAGGTAAATTGAACAAATTCTTCAAAGAGAGCACCCTTGAAGACCAAATATTCGTAAAAGACGGAAAAATCACAGTAGCCGAATACCTTAAATCCGTAGACCCACAAGTTAAGGTAACAGCATTCTACAGATTCTCCCTCAACGACTAAACAAAAAAAAGGACCAGCTTACTGGTCCTTTTTTTTTATGCATCCCTCGGATAAATTAACATGTGCATGGCTTGCAGAGGTTTGCAGTTGCGGGATTGATCCCTCGGATAAATTAACATGTGCATGGCTTGCAGAGGCTTGCAGCTTTCCGGTGATTTTCAGGTCTTTACTAGGTATGCAGGTTATTTGCCGGCGCATCGAGGATATCTCCAGTCAATCGCTGCCCGGCTCTGCATTGGGCCGGCAGCCTGCTCGGTGCCTAGCACCAACAGTCGCATCCCTCGGATAAATTAACATATTATTGAAAATGAGCGCGGTTTCACAACATGCACATTATTTGAGAGTTGTTAATTTATCCGAGGGATGGATCCCGGCCCCCGGGCAGAGGGAGCCGCCTAAGTCTCTGCAAGCGCCTGTAAATGAGCAAGAAGCTGCAACGCTCACAGCCTCTGCAAGTTGTTAATTTATCCGAGGGATGAAACATTTTTTTTTTATATTTGTGCACTCAAAATATTATTAACATTTAAATAAAATCTTCGGGGCAGGGTGTAATTCCCGATCGGCGGTATAGTCCGCGAGCCATACTTGGCAGAACCGTTGCAACTACGGTACCGACAGTTAAAGTCTGGAAGGAAGGAGATTAAAATGAAAAGAAAAAGTTTAAACCCTTTTGGCAGGGTATTGCTGTTATGCGTACTGCTGCTCTCTGGCCAAATGAAGGCCATTATTGCATCATCCCAAAAATCGACCATCTATCACTCAACAGGGAGTCCCGGACCGCAAAGCGGAGCCGTATCCAATCTGCAAAGTCCGACCGGCGCTCCGGAAAAGGAACAACCGGGCAGACCCGACTCTCTGCATTTGAACCTGGAAGAGATTATCCTCCAGGCCAACTTTGTCACCGACAGGCAGAGTCCGCTACGCGTTGCAACAGTAGACCAAAAGAGCATCGGTAAAAAAGCCATCGGCTACACCTATCCCGAACTCATCAAAAACATGCCGGGAATCTATGCCACAAGCGAAACCGGCAGTTATGGGGATGCCCGGATCAACATCAGAGGATTCAAACAGGAGAACATCTCGGTACTGTTAAACGGTATTCCGATTTCGGGACTGGTTACCGGCAATATGTTTTGGAACAACTGGCTGGGACTTAGCGATGCCACTCACTCCATCCAGGTACAGAAAGGGATCGGAGCCTCGATGCTCTCCGACAACTCAGTCGGAGGTACAATCAATATCATTACCCAAAGCACCCAGGCAAAGGCCTCGACGTCAATGGGAATGTATATAACCGATTACGGTCAATACAAAAGCCACGTTTCCGTTAACAGTGGGCAAACCGCCAACGGATGGGCTTTCTCTGCAATGGGGTCATACGCGTGGGGCAGCGGCTACCCGCAATCCACGGGAGTCAACTCATGGGCATATATGGTCAATATCAGCAAAAAAATCAACAAACGCCATTCTCTGCTATTTACAGCCCTGGGGTCACCCGAAAGACACAAGCAGAGATCATCCCGTCTTACCGAGGCAGAGATAAACCAGTACGGTCTTGCATACAATAAAAACTGGGGCTACCACAACGGGAAAGAGAGGAACCTGAGCGAAAACTTTTACCACAAACCCTATTTAACCCTCCACCATTTCTACAAACCTTCTTCCAATAGGGAGTTAGCCACCGCCATATACCTTTCGGTGGGCCACGGAGGAGGCAAATGGAGCGAAAGCAAAGGGAAGAGGATCATCGATTACCGCAAAGAGGGGCTGGTAGACTGGGACGCAGCCGAACAAGCCAATATAACAGCCGGAGCATCTGCCCAAAATATTGTAACTGACTATCTTGCAGGTCATACTCAAGCCGGGGTCAAAAGCAACTACTCAATAAAATCCAACGACTGGACCATAAATGCAGGTCTTCACTACCAATATTACTCCACATGGGAAAAGGAGAAAATCACCAATCTGCTTGGTGCAGAGTACTGGTACGAAGAGTACGCAACAAAATCACTGGCTGGTCTGGCGGGGCGCAATCCCTACAAAGGCATAGGAGATATGGTCAGGACCTACAACGGAAAGCTGATCAGCCACCTCACCCTGTACACCTCTGCCCAATACAACAATGCAGGCTGGGACATCAGGCTTGGAGCATCCGCAATGGGGAGCACCAACCAAAGGTGGGACAGGTACAACTACATTGGCGATGTTTACAGCAAAACAGCCACAGGTAACGGAATGAGTATCAAGGGAGGAGTCTCACGCAAGCTCACAAGAGCCCTCTCTGTTTATGCAAACGCCGCTATTTACAGCAGGATACCCTACAGTGACATATATTTCTCATCGGGGAACAATAACATAACCCAAGGAGTCAAAAACGAAAACAATTTACTTGCAGAGGCCGGAGTGCGCTACCTTTTTGACCGGGGTTCCGTTGAACTTACCCTCTATCATGCCCTCTGGAAAAACAAAAGCCTGATGTCCAATCCATATAAACAGCTGGACGAAAGCAATAACCGTTACCTAGTCAGAGGCCTTGATGCAGTTCATTCCGGTATTGAAATCACAGGCAACTACACTCCAGTTCGTGGTCTCTCGTTGGAAGGGTTTGCCGGGCTGGGAGACTGGAAATGGAAGAACGACGTTACCGCCAATATATATGACCCATACTCTTCCTTGCTGATACAACAAATTCACGTTTACTCAAAAGGGTTGCCTGTAGGTGATGCCCCACAGCTCCAACTATCTTTGTCTGCCACGGCCAACCCGGCAAGGAACCTGGAACTATTTGCAGATTGGAATTTTTACGACCAAATGTACGCCGACTTCAACCCCTCCGACAGGCAAGACAGCAATGACAGGAACCCGTCATACCGGATACCATCCTACTCACTGGTCAATGGAGGAATCAGCTGGAGCCCTCAAACCAGAGGCGGGAAAACCAGCACCGTGGTCTACGCCAGGATCGGGAACATATTAAACACAAGATATATCGAAAGAGGACGGGACGGAACAAGCCATACAATTGAATCGTTCAGTGGTTTTTGGGGAAGTCCCAGGAGCATATCATTAGGAATCAGGCTCTCCTTCCAATAGTTGAAATTATTCAGGGGCAATCATAGAAATTATTTTATCGGTTGCCCCCTTGTTTTTGGAAACATACCAGCAACAATACTCAGAGGCCTCGCTACGGAATTTTTTATTCACGGCAAGGATGTTCATTATATCTACCTTGCCGGGAATGTAACCCTTAAGATTTGAAATTGCAAAACCACCCCCGCAGGAGAGCAGCCCGTATGCTTCAATGAACTTGACGTGGTTTGGACCAAACACAACCGGCAAACCAAACGCTGCCGGTTCCAAAGTATTGTGGATACCCGCACCAAACCCCCCTCCGACATAAGCAAAATCGCCATAACGGTAGGCTGCAGAAAGTATCCCAATTGTATCAACAATAAAAACATCCGCTGCATAAACATCTGCTTTGACGCGAATATCGTCACACCTGCCGACCACAGAAGAATATTTAACCACATTGTAATCTGCAAACAAAAGATGCAGCTTCTCGACCTGCTCCTTACCGGGCTCATGGGGCGCGATCACCAATTTCAATTTACCCTGGTTCGTTGCACGGAACCAGTTCATGAAGTAATGGAGCATCTGTTCGTCCTCAGGCCAGGTACTGCCGGCAATCAAACAAGCAATATGGTCGTTTGCCTCCATTTCACAGCCAATAAAAGCCTCTAGTTCGGGAATCACCTTACCCTTCTCCATTACGGCCACAACCCTGTCGAATCTGGTATCTCCGGCAACCGTCACATTTTTAATCCCGATGTCTCTGAGCAGATCCTCGGAACCAACATCCTGCACAAAAATATGAGTGAACTTTGTGAGCATTTTCCGGAACATTCCTCCCCACCATTTGAAAAACGGCTGGTGCCTCATGAAATTTGCCGAGATCAAGTACAAAGGGACTCTCCTCTTGTTCAACGCATGTAGGTAATTGCGCCAAAATTCGTACTTTACAAATACTGCCAAATCGGGTTTGACGTAATCCAGGAACCTCCTGACGTTGCCCGGAGTATCCATTGGCAAATAAAAAACATGACTGGCCAGTGAATAGTCCTTCCTTAGATTGTACCCACTGGGCGAGAAGAAGGTTACCACAATAAAAGCCGAGGCATCCCTTTCCTTGATCATTTCAATCAAAGGCCTTGCCTGTTCGAACTCTCCTACTGAGGCACAATGAAACCAGTATCTTTTTGCTTGTAATGATTTGTTATTTTTTTGGGTCTCAAATTTAATATTCTTAATCAAATTCTTACGACCTTTAACAAAACTCGCTGCTTTGGGCGAAAAAACAGCTGCAACACGTGAAGCAGCCAGGTACAGGAACATAAAAGCATTATATATTATAGCCAAAACTTGTTAATTTTGTGCAAAAATAGTAAATAATTCTGATACATATATTACATTATAAAATGAAACATGCCTTAGAGCTCTTCGGAAGGTACATCCTTCTAATGAAAGTTGTATTCTCCAAGCCCGACAAAGCCCGGATTTTCCGCAAACAATTTTTTGCCGATACCGAAAAGCTGGTACTGAACTCAATCCCGATAATTGCGGTGATTTCGGTATTCATCGGAGCTGTGATTGTGATACAGACCGCCAGCAACATCGAAAGTCCGCTTATCCCAAAAATGTACGTAGGCTATATGGCCCGCGAGAGCCTGGTGTTGGAGTTCTGCTCCACAATGGTCGCGCTTATCCTTGCCGGCAAAGTAGGATCCAATATTGCTTCCGAAATCGGAAGCATGCGTATCTCCGAGCAGATCGATGCCATGGAGATGATGGGTATAAACTCTGCAAATTACCTGATCCTGCCAAAGATTGCCTCTGCAACAATCTTCAACCCGCTGCTGATGATCATGAGTTTTATCTTGGGATTGCTTGGAGGAGCTATGATTATCCTTTTCACAGGCATCATCACCCTTAACCAATACACCGAAGGGCTGCAATTTGCCTTCCAGTTTTATTACATAATATACAGTATGGTAAAAATGGCTGTATTCAGCTTTATCATAACCAGCATTTCGGCCTTCTATGGCTACAACGCCTCCGGAGGTTCGCTTGGTGTCGGTCGCTCAGCCACAAAAGCAATCGTCACCAGCAGTGTGACCATCCTGGTTGCCAACCTGGTTATAACACAATTAATGCTCAACTAGCAAAACGGAGAAAAGATGATAGAAACCAAAAAAATCAACAAATTCTTTGCAGAGCAACACGTTCTCAAGGATATCTCCATTTCTTACAAGCCCGGTGATTGTTCCCTGATAATTGGTGCAAGCGGTTCTGGCAAAACGGTCCTTCTCAAGTCGCTCGTTGGGCTTCATGACATAAACTCCGGAGAAATATGGTATGGTAAAACAAGGTTTGACACCCTTGAATTCCGCGAAAAAAAGGAACTCCGCAAAGAGATCGGCATGCTTTTCCAAGGCAGTGCCCTGTTCGATTTTGCCACCGTAGAGGAGAATATCCGCTTTCCAATGGATTTTTTCACCAATTGGAGCGAAGAGGAAAAACTTGAGAGGGTGAACTTTTGCCTGGAAAGGGTTAACCTCAAAAACGTGAATAAGCTATACCCCAACGAGCTGAGCGGAGGAATGCAAAAAAGGGTCGGTATAGCAAGGGCAATCTCACTTAATCCAAAATATCTTTTTTGCGATGAACCCAACTCAGGACTCGACCCACAGACATCCATACTCATAGACCAGCTTATATACGAGATTACCAAGGAGTATAACATCACAACTGTGATCAACACACATGATATGAACTCAGTGATGGAAATCGGAGATCAGGTGGGGTTTATTCACAAAGGCAACCTTTTATGGGAAGGCAATAAAGACAATGTGCTTTATTCGGAGTGCAAGGAGCTGGACGATTTTGTATTTGCTTCGGGGATGGCAAAAAAACTCAGGCAGCAACTTTAATTACTGCCTGAGTCATATAAAAATTTCAGTAGATAAATAAAACGGAATCCTCCCTACATAACCGGCTTAACAGACTGTATGATCACATCTTCCAACGGTCTGTCAGAGTTATTTGTAGCCACTGCTGCAATCCTGTCAATCACATCAAAACCCTCCAGGGTTTCACCAAATACAGAATAATCTCCATCCAGCTGTGCACAGGTAGCAGGATCTTCCACTATATAAAACTGGGAACCCGAGGACTCCTTTAGCGGATTTGCAGCACCACCCCTGCGGGCAGCAGCAACAGCACCTTTTTTATGTTTTAACTCAGGAAGTATCTCTGCAGGGATTGTGTATCCCGGCCCTCCTGTCCCAAAACGGGATTCGTTGGCCATATCCTTTGAAAGGGGATCACCCGTCTGAATCATAAAACCTTTTATAACCCTGTGGAAACGGATACCATCGAAGAATCCCTCCGAAGCAAGTTTCACGAAATTATCCCTGTGCAGGGGAGTCTCCTTGTAAAGTTTGATACGGATGGTACCAACGTTTGTGATAATGTCAAAAACCGGCTCTTCGGGAAGATCGGCTGGATTGAATTGTGTTTTTACTTCCATTGTTGTAGAATCTTGAATTTTAGTTGAATCATCCTCTGTTACCTGGCCCTGCCTGCTTTTGCATGAAAAGAGCACTAATGGCATGATTAGTAGTAATTTGAAAATATTAAGTTTCATATCAGAAATATTTTTTTTTGTTTACCTTTGTAAAGCAACACAAAAATACTCAATTGCCCGCAAAATGCAAATCATAAAAGCCATTACCGTTGCCTTTCTACTGCTGCTTTCAATTCCTTCCGGAGCTCAAAGCGTGGGTTTGGTACTTAGTGGCGGAGGGGCCAAGGGGCTTTCCCATATTGGAGTAATCAAAGCACTGGAAGAAAACAACATACCTATAGATTACGTTGCCGGCACTTCGATGGGGGCAATTATTTCGGCTCTCTATGCGATAGGCTTGACACCCGATGAAATGACCGCTATGTTCCGCTCAAAGGAATTCGCCTCTTGGTACAGAGGAGAGTTTGAGAAAGGCTATGCAACATATATTTACCGTCCCGAACCCACTGCAGAGATGGTTGGGGTCTCTCTTAAAAGGGATCCTGAGAAAGGACCCACCATCAAACTCCCTGTTAGCTTGGTATCGCCCTACCCTATGGACCTTGCAGTGATGCAGCTGTTCGCCTCCTCGGGTGCTGTTGCAAATTACAACTTTGACAACCTGATGATCCCTTTCAGAGGAGTTTCGGCAGACATTGTCAACAAAAGGCCCTATATCCTGCGAAAAGGAGATCTGGGCTCTTCGGTCAGGGCATCCATGACCTATCCATTCTTGTTCAAGCCTATACTGATCGACTCAATCTTAATGTTTGACGGAGGGTTTTACAACAACTTCCCTTGGGATGTCATGGTCGAGGATTTTGCGCCGGATTTCATAATTGGATCCAAATGTTCCGGGAACGCCGTGATTCCCGATGCAGAGGATATTGTTAGTCAGATAGAAAACATGTTAATGGTCGAGACCGACTACACCTTGCCCGAAGAGCTCGGCATGCTGATCGATATCAAACTGGACGGGGTTGCAATCATGGACTTCCACAAGGCAGACGAGATAGTCGAGATTGGTTACAGGACAGCCCTCAATTACATACGCGCAATCAGGGAAGAGGTTCCTCGCAGGATCAGCTCGCAAGAGTTGCTGCAAAAAAGGATGGACTTTAGGGTTAAGACGCTGCCACTGAGGTTCCGGAATGTGGTATTTACCGGTGGTAACCTAAACGAGAACGAGAAGGATTTTGTTGAGAGGACCATTAAAAACAACAGCGAAGAGATATTCGATTTCGAACAACTTAAACGTGGTTTTTACAGGATCGTTGCCACAGGTCACATCAACACCATGTATCCCGAGGCTGTTATGGCAGAGGACTCGATATTTGACCTCCACCTTAGGGTGACTAAAAACGCACCCGCCAAATTTTCAATCGGAGGAAACATATCATCATCTTCGCTCAACCAGGGCTATATAGGAATTCAGTACAGCCAGTTTGCCGCAAATCCCTGGAGGGTCAATGCCGACTTCAACCTGGGCAGGTACTATTCGGGCCTTAACCTGGCATACCGCCAGGATATCGGAATCAACCCGCTCTGGTTCTATGAGGCCCACTTTACAACCCACCGGTTCGACTATTTTGGTGCCAGCCAGACTGCCCTGATTGCAAACCGTATTCCCAGCAATATCCAGGAGTCCGAAACTTTCTTCACCATAAGCGGAGGTACCCCTCTCAATATAGAAAAAAGCATAATGGCAAAAATCAGTCTATTTACAGGAAGCAACTTTTACGAATACTACCAGGACGACAACTTTACCAAGTACGATATCCCGGATCGGACAAGGTTTACATACGTCTCCCCTGCAATAAAGGTAACAAGGAATACAACCAATTATAAACTTTACCCTTCTGACGGCACTAAGCAGGAACTATCACTGAGGTACACATACCTTTACGAAAAACATACTCCCGGTAGCACATCGTTGTCCAGGCCGGAGCCGGCAAATGCTGCCCACAACAACTACTCTGCAAGGGCCTACCTGGAAAAATACTACCAGCTGACCGGTTTGTTGACGCTTGGAGTTACAACAGACCTCAACATATCCAATAGAACTTACATGGGGGACTTCACCTCCACACTGTTATACCTGCCGGCTTTCCAACCGCATCCACACAGCAAGACACTTCTTTTGCAAAACAACAGGGCAGCATCATTCCTGGGGCTTTCTCTCACACCAATCCTTAAACTTTCGGGCTCTCTCTTCCTGCACCTGCAAGGCTCCTTTTTCCAACCATACAAATACCTTGAACAGACCGAAGATGGCCTGCCAAAATTTGGCAAGGCATTCCCCCATGGCTCCTTTATGGGTAACTTTGCCCTCGTATGGCAATCGCCAGTAGGCCCGATATCACTTTCGGCCAGCTACTATGAAAAAGACGAGGTCAAATGGTATCCCCAGTTTAACATCGGTTTCCAGATTTATAAACCAAAAGCCCTCTCAAATTAAATCCTGATAGTACAAAATGAGTTCAAATCCACTAAAAAAACTGGCAGGGGAGACAGCAATTTACGGCTTCAGTACCATTTTTGCCAGGTTCATAAATTTCATTTTTGTACCTATCTATACCTATAAGCTCTCAACCGATAATTATGGAATTGCCACTTACTTTTTAGCTTACATTGCAATATTACAGGTCCTGTTCACATTGGGGCTGGAGACCGGTTGCTTTAGGTTTGCAAACAAATCTGCCAACCCAAAGCTTGTCTTTTCCAACGCACTCTTGACAACCACAATTGCTTCGGGGCTCTTTTTTGCCGTGACATCAATTTACAACCAAGAGATCGCAGGCATGCTGGGTTACGAAGGGTTTGGCTTTGTTATAGTTTACGTTGCCGCCATATTGATGATAGACTCGGTAACGGCCATCCTCTTTGCACGGCTCAGGTTCCAGGGGCGACCCATTAAATTTGCACTGTTCAAAAGCATTAAAATACTCAGTGAGACCACGTTCAACCTCCTGCTCTTTTTTATTATCCCAACTTATCTGGTTGATCTACCCGATTCGTTCCTGCTCAAATTCATATCCCCTGCACCCGATTTCACCTACATCCTCTTCGCAATATTCCTTAGTGCCTTGGTCTCTTTGGTTGTGTTCATCCCCGATCTGTTAAAAGTAAGTTTCCGCTTTACACCGGCCCTGTGGAAACAGATGATGGCCTACTCGCTCCCCATAATGGTTGCCGGCCTTCCAGGTATCCTGAACGACTTCATCGACCGTCCACTGTTCCAGTTTTTCTCACCCGAAGGAAACAGCTGGGAGTCCGACCTTGGAGTTTTCCAGGCAGGGGTTAAAATCTCAATGCTCATGATGCTCTTTATACAAATGTTCCGGTTTGCTGCCGAACCCTTTTTCTTTGAAAGGGAGTCTCACAAAGGCTCTAAGCAACTTTATGCAGAGGTAATGGAGCATTTCACAGCTTTTGGGGTTTTGATTTTCCTGGGAATCATGTTTTACATCGATATAATCCAATATCTCATAGGCAGGGATTTTCGCGAAGGACTCTCTATAGTGCCGATAATGCTCATCTCCTATCTTTTACTGGGTATTTTGTTCAATGTATCCATGTGGTACAAATTGTCGGGTAAAACAAACTACGCAATAATAATAACAGCAGCCGGCCTGCCGGTTACAGTGGCTGTCAACGTCATGTTCATGCCCCTCTTCTCATACCATGCAGCAGCCTGGGGACATCTTCTCAGCTACCTGGTAATGCTTGCAGTTTCGG
The DNA here is from genome assembly GCA_009929175.1 of Bacteroidia bacterium. Taxonomy (GTDB): domain Bacteria; phylum Bacteroidota; class Bacteroidia; order Bacteroidales; family UBA932; genus Bact-08. Next base: position 18,735 of record SABC01000025.1, read on the forward strand.
TTTACCTCGGCAACAAACACTATCCCATCCCATATAACTGGAAAAGGATTTGCACATACGCTGCCATTGGGCTTGCCCTCTACTTTGCTGCAACACTCCTCCCCCTGGAATCGCTCATTATAAAATATCTGGTACGAACTACATTAATCTTGATCTATATTTTTATTTACCTGAAAATTCAAAAGATATCCATATGGAAGTTAAAATTCTGAACAACTCCCGATTCGCGCTACCCCAATACGCTACTCCATACTCAGCCGGTATGGACATCCGTGCCAACACAACCGGTCCGATAGTGATCAAACCTTTGGAAAGGATACTGGTGCCGACAGGTTTACACATTGAGTTGCCCGAAGGCTACGAAGCACAGATCAGACCACGCAGCGGGCTGGCAATAAAACATGGAATAGGCTTGGTAAACAGCCCCGGCACAATAGATGCAGACTACCGGGGAGAAATCCGTATTATAGTGGTAAACCTTTCAAATCAAGAATATACATTACAACCGGGAGAGAGGATTGCCCAGATGATAGTGGCAAAATACCAAAAGGTAGAGTGGGTAGAGAGTGACTCTTTGGAAGAGAGCCAACGTGGTCAAGGTGGATTTGGATCAACAGGAGTTAAATAAGCCGAGCACATGGAACACATTGAACAGATCAAACATTTGCACGAAATTTTTATTTCCTCAGGAAAAGTTTCGACAGACAGCCGCAATATAATTCCCGGATCCCTCTTTTTTGCCCTTAAGGGAGAGAGCTTTGACGGCAACGATTTTGCTGCACAAGCGATAGAAGCGGGGGCCCAATATGCGGTGGTGGATAACCCTTCGGTTTGCAAAAGCAACCGCTTTTTTCTGGTGGACAATGTATTGGACACCCTGCAGGAGCTTGCGGCATACCACCGTGAACATTTTAAAATCCCTGTAATTGCACTTACAGGTTCCAACGGCAAAACAACCACAAAAGAGCTTATAACCAAAGTTCTTTCTATAAAATACAGGGTACTTTCTACCTCCGGAAACCTCAACAACCACATCGGGGTACCACTTACCCTGCTCAACCTGGACAACTCCATTGAGGCAGCGGTGATTGAGATGGGGGCCAGCGGCCCCGGAGAGATTGCCCGCCTCTCTTACATAGCTAAACCAACCATAGGTCTTATAACCAATGTCGGGAAAGCTCACCTGCTGGGATTCGGGTCCCTTGAAGGAGTTAAAAAGGCAAAAGGAGAACTTTATGACTACATGGAGCAAAGCGGAGGCAAAGTCCTATACAACAGTGATAACGAACATCTACGGGAGATGGTTTCCAATCACCCCGACATTTCTGCCATTCCGTATGGTAAAACCCAGAGCGGAGCTGTCACAGGGAGAATAACACCACAGCAACCCTGCCTTTCCCTGACTCTCAACACCGGCGAGGTGGTTTCCACCAACCTTATCGGTGCTTACAATGCCGATAATGTCCTTGCAGCTCTGGCAGCCGGATCCATTTTGGAGTGCAACCGGGAACTTTCAATCAAAGCGATAGAATCTTATACACCGACCAACAATCGCTCCCAGTTGGTAAAAGGAGCACACAATACCCTGATTGTGGACGCCTACAACGCCAACCCAACCAGTATGAAAGCAGCCCTTGAAAACTTCAGTCAAATGGAGGCCCTCTCAAAGGGGGTTGTAATAGGAGACATGCTTGAGCTGGGGGATGAATCCGAAAAAGAGCACCGGGTTATACTCGATATTATATCAAATATGAATCTGGACCATATATTTATTGTCGGGAACGAATTTGCAAAGGCAGCACAAGGAGATCCGTTCTATGCCCAAAACGGTTTTTTTGCACCTACTTCGGACCAACTAAAAGAGTATCTGAATAACAGGAAACCCACAGGCACTACAATTCTGATAAAAGGGTCAAGGGGAATGAGACTGGAAAAGGTACTGGACCTGCTTAGCTGATTTTGTTGCCAATATCTACAAAACGCAGCCTGGTACCCGAAAGGAAAAATGAGAGCACAATGCTCCCTTTGTATACTTTGTTGACTTTTCCTGTGTGCCCTCTCCTCTGTGCCGAGAGTTCGCCCCTCAAAGAATGGAACTCCTTGTGAGCTTTGCATACACTATGGAAAAACTCCTTTTTGCCCTGAAGCAGGTAGAGTAATGCCGACAAACAATCCAAGAACATACGTACAGCCAGCACCGGCCACCTGCAGCTGTCGGGAAGGTTTTTGTAAAGCATCAGAAGGTTGTTCCTGTAGTTCAGGAAAAGTTTCCGGGGAGAGTTGTTTGGCAGGGTTCCTCCACCCACGTGGTAAACAACGGAATCCGGGAAAATCCAAACCTGCCACCCCTCCAGTTTTGCCCTCCAGCAAAGGTCAATCTCCTCCATGTGGGCAAAAAAACGGTTGTCAAAACCACCCAGGGAGTGGAAAATGGAAGAGCGGATCATAAATGCAGCTCCCGATGCCCAAAAGATTTCGGTATCGCTGTTGTATTGGGCACAATCCTTCTCAATGTTTGAAAGTATCCTTCCCCTGCAAAAAGGGTAACCCAAGAAGTCTATAAACCCTCCGGCAGCACCGGCATATTCGAAATAATCATTCTCAAAGGCCGATTTGATTTTAGGCATGCAGATGCCGACTTGACTGTTTTTTTCCATTGCATCGACCAGAGGCTCCAGCCAACCTGTAGTCACCTCTACATCGGAATTCAAAAGCAAGTAGTAATCAGAATCTACCTCTTTGAGAGCGAGGTTATACCCCCCTGTGAAGCCATGATTCGTGTCGAACTCGATAAGC
>SABC01000026.1 GCA_009929175.1 Bacteroidia bacterium
CGAAGCGTTTGCTCGTGTGTTGGGCAAAAGGCAATGTGCCAAATGTGGGTCGGCTTTCCGCTTTTCTTTCTTGCGGGTCGGCAAAAAAACTAAATCTTTTTTCTTTCATTGTCATTTCTTTTTTCATTCTCAAACCATTTTTGTCTGTCATTTTCGTTGTTGCTGTCTTTTTTTCGCCTTGTTGGTAACGTTGAGTATAAGAATAGTAGCCGACTGCGTGGCACCTTCCCGTCAATTTACACAAAAGTTCATGTGGACTGAAACTCTTGAATTTACTACTGATTCGGCTATTATTTTTATACATTGTTAGCGTTTCGTTATTTGTATTTTCTTGGTATTACTATGGTTTTTATGTTTTTAATTATGTGTGCATTGTAAGCTACACCTAATATCAAAATCAATAATGCACCGAAGAGTAATATATAATTCTTTCCTATTGAAAAATCAAATAGGTTAATGATTTTTGCTAAATAATAATTTCTAATTAAATAGCTTATTATTACTGATGCTAGAATTGAAAATACTGTGATTAAGCTTATTAAAAGTTGATAAAATTTGGCAATCTGAGTATAGTTATATCCAATATTATACAAATTCAAAAGTAATTCTTTATTTCTCTGAATTATTAGATTGAAACTTAACAAAATGAACGATACAGATAAGAAAATAATTACGACTGCAATAAAAAAAACAAAAATTAAAGCAGACTTAAAGAAAAACACCAGTTTACTAAATTCCAGTTCTTCCTTATTTATTGAATAATTATTCTCATTAAAGTATTTTAAAATGTTTTTATCTGACGGGTCGTTAAATTCAACTAAAATACGACTTGTTTTGCTCTTGTTCTGCCTCCCAAATTCATTATTAGCCCATAATAAAAAATCTTCGGGAACTAAAATTGAATTGACTTTGTTTGAAAAGCCTACAATTTTACTTTTATAATCTTTGGTTTTGTGATGACCAGAAATTTGAATATTAAATTCAATTTGTGAAATGGTGTTTTTTGAAAGAACGGGAAATCCTTGACTTTCAGCAAACCCAAAATTATATAGGTTTAAGTAATTTTCCGGTATTATTATTGGTATAAAGTCTAATGATGCATTCCACTTCCATTCATCTGTTTTAACGTCAAGATATACATCAGGAATACTTTCAAAGAATAAATCTGTATAAAATACAGGTGCACTCTCTGTTTTGTTTGAATATGCATTTATTTTAAAGGTTGCACTATTGAATTTCGCAATATTCTTTACGAATGATTGCTTTCTTAATTCGTCAATTTCTTTGTTATCAAAATAAATCCTGTCTTTCTTGATTGATTTAAATACTGATATGTTTTTGCTAATTACAGCAGCCTTGCTCTTAAACACATCTGTTTGATTGGTTAAAAGTGGCTTAATATCAAAATAAAGCTGAGATACTAGAAGTATAATTGTAACACCAACTAATAAGGCAAGTGCATAGCCAATTATTTGAGATAATACAATCGTTCTTTTTTGTAGTTTTATTAGCATAATTACAAGTTCAGGGTTTTGTCAAAATCAAATAGATTTGTTTCAACTAAAGATGTCATTATCAAACTTGCATTCTGTTTTTGGACTTCTTGGTTGATGAGGTCTCTAATTATGAGTATATTTTCTTTGTCTAAATGACTAAAAGGTTCATCTAATAACAAAAATTCAAACGGTTGGCTTAATGCTCTTAGAATTGCAACTCTTTGCTTTTGACCTAAGGATAAATTTTTAACGAAACTGTCCTTTTTATGCCCCAATAAAACTTGGTCAATTAGTGTATAAATTTCATCTACTGTTTTATGATTTGTGAGAGTGTTTTTAAGTTGAATATTTTCAAAAACAGTAAGGTCTGGAAATAGTTTGAAGTCTTGAAATACGTAACTAATATTTGATTTTCGATAATCAAATGTAATATCATTAGAAAATCCATTGTAATTAATAATACCATTAAAATTGGTATTACTACCATATATAAAATTTAGTACAGATGTCTTACCGTGACCTGAATTTGCTTTGATTAAATATTTTTTACCATTTTCAAATTTCACACTTTCTTGCAAGTATATGTCAGATGCTGAAATTTCAGCATCTGACATATATGTTGGCTTTATATTGTTTAGCTCTATTGACATAAACTACAAAGACATAAGATATTTGTAATTATCATCAATAGTTTTAATTATAGTATTTAAACTATTGCTTTCATTGTTTTTTGTATTAAAGATTATCTCGACAGAATTATCATTAACTTGTTTTAATTCAACGCTCTTAGCAAAGTCATTCCAAATTTTAAACAGTTTTTCCTCTTCCTCATTTTGGTTGTTTTTAATTTCCTTCTTTATTTCTTTTGGATATTCATCATAGTTTAGATTTATAAAAGAATAAAAATTGCTACTGTTCATATCCGAACTAATATTTGAACTCCCAAGATTATCAGAACTATAACCACCATCTTTAAATGCTTCTATACTCTTTTTGTCATTTGTTATAAGGACAATATTCTCATTGAAAGCAAGGTATGTAGGATATCTATTGTCAAATTTAAATTCATAATAATTACTTCGTTTATGTATTTCATCTTCTGGAATTTTTTCAACTAGCTTTTTAATAATTTTATCACCTTTAATGTCAAAAGACATACTCATAAATGGCAAAAACTCTTCTTTGGTAGTTTCAATGTATTTACCATAATCCCAACCACCCTCATACCAATTGATTTTACTGTCATTTTCAATTGCTGTTTGAACAGTACCTCCATTGTCTAAAATATTCTTAATGTTTATACAGTATCTACGATTATATGTACTTGCTTGAATTGTTTTTCCTTGATTCAATAACTCCTTATCTTCTGATGATAAATAACCTGCTTCACTTATTTCATATCTCTTATCTAGCAACTTTGCCTCATCTTCATTAAAACCATAACCCCAGTCTAAATAGCTATATTCAACATTTTCAAATCCAAACAAACTATAAACAACATTTCCTTTAAATGCTTCAAACAAATCTTTTAAATCAAATCCAGTTTCACTCTCAAACTCTTCTTGTATGTTTTCAAAGTCATCTTCTTGTTCAAGTATGTTGTAAAATGCCATAGGGTTTATAGAAAAACTTGCAGTGGCAAAACTCTTTTTCGGAAAATAATTGAGTAAATTTTTGTTAAATGAATTATTCCACACCTTGTTTTCTTGCATCATTTTTTGAATATCACTATTGGGTGTAAATTCGGTTAATAATGAAATATTATTATCTTCAAAATTCAAAAATGATGATATATAATTGTCGGTTATATCAAAGTCAATTTCCTTTTCAATCTTTTTAAAATCGTAATTGTCCTCAAATAGATTTGATGAAAACCATACACTGATATCTTTTTTGTTTTTATAAAAATTATTGAAATTTTCATTAGCCGTAATTTGGTCTTTTTCTGTTAATTCCATTAAAGTTTCAACTTCTAAATCCAACTGCTCTCTACTGCTATAATTTTGTGCAATTAATAAAACAGCCTTGTTTTCATCCCATCCAATAACAGCTTCGTTTTCTATTAGAGTGTAACTATAGTTTTTCTCTTTTTCTATGTCAATTTCTAACTCGTCTAATATGTCTTCTATAAATTCAGCAAACTTTTCTTGGTTCTTAATTTCTGCTGAGAAACTAATAAACTTCTCATCTTCGGCTTTATCCACATAATAAGCAAATACATCAGTCTTGAAATTAATACCAGATATTGTCGGGTCTTCAATTAAATCATCAATAATTTTAGAAACATTTTTGCTTTCGTTTCTAATCTCTTTCTTTAAAGTCTTGAAAAATTTCAATTCTGATATTTCATTCAGCTTTCCTTTTTTGATAATTGAATAAATATCAATGACACAAATAGCATTTGTTTCTTCTGGAATTACTTTCAAATTCTCGGGTGAACTTGAACAAGATGACAGAAGTAATGCACTTATAGCAAGTACAATTATTCCGATTGATTTGATTTTCTTTAAATGTTTCATTTTACTCCTTATTTGATTATTAATTTAAAAGTTGTCTTTTTGATTTGTTGTTTGCTTTGTCATAATGAACGCTAACGGACGTGGGTACGGCTTGGCCACCGTAACTTACAGCGTTAGCATACTAAAAAGGTGGCTGAGCTGTACCTTGTGTTATAACCCGCCACCACCTTCTTCTATATGTTTATCCGCCTTTGGTACACGGTTTTGTCCCTATAAAGTTATAATTTTTTCTGCTTGTCGTAATTATCTGATAAACTTTTGTTGTCCATTAAAGGCAGAGGTCTCTTAAAACCCCAGTAAATACTAATATTTCTGCATTGCAAAACCTGTAACAAAGGCCGACAGTAAATCGATTTATTAATTCCCCCGGCAACACAATCTATTTGTCTGACCCCTTAGCCTGGTCCCAATCTGTCCGGAATTACAACACAACAAACCTTTGGTAATTACCCGGTGGGTTATAACTTGTTTATAGATGTACAAAAGTTAAGGTTAGCTCCTGAAATTTGGTTGGCTAACCAAACGTTTGTGGGGGTTTATATTATTCTCAAACTGACTCCGGCCTCTAAAAGATGGGTTGCGTAACTGTGCCTTAGACAATGCAACGTAAAATTATGAATTTTATACACTTTACTCAAATATTTATAGAAAAATTTTTTCAAGACTCGTTTCGCTGCATCTTCGACTTTCCAGCCATGCCTTGTATTAGGCAATCTGATCATGATTCTCCTTCTTCATATCTCGCACCACCTCAATTTGTGCCAATTTAGCAATATTAACTCCCATAGGGTCGGGGCCGATAGTAAATTTTGGATTGATGCTTTTTCTCAGTCTGTAAAGTTGTCTCCCGATGTTGCTACCCCAAATATGAATGGTTTGTTTTCCATAATGATTTGAATTTTTGGTTCAGTAAAGATACACAATAAATTTATTAGTAATAATATTATTAGTAATAAAGTTATTAGCAATAACATTACTTGTATCGTTTCCAGGATTGCCTCGCTTTGCTGCGGGCTGCGCCGCCCCCAGGATTGCCTCGCGTGGCTGCCTCCTGCCCCCAGGATTGCCTCGCGTGGCTCGGCATCCTGATACGGTCGGCAAAACAGCCCAAGAGTAGAGAACCCCGCGGGCTGCGCCCTGCGTGGTTTTTTTGTTTTCCGTCCGCTTTCAAGCGAGCTTGAGCGGCCTTCAAACAAAAAACCCCACTGCGTTGCAGTGGGGTTCTCTTGTAGCGCGACCCAGGATTGAACTGGGGACCTCATGATTATGAATCATGCGCTCTAACCATCTGAGCTATCGCGCCGGGAATTGGAGTGCAAAAGTAATACTTTTTTCTTTTATGGCAAATTCTTGAGCAATTTTTCCCGGTTATCTTTCCAGCAGGACTGTTGCCCAGGATTCTATGCCCTCTTCGCGGCCTACAAATCCGAGTTTTTCGGTGGTGGTTGCTTTTACCGAGATGTCCGAGATGTCACAGCCTAGCAGGCTGGCGACTGTACCTCTCATCTCTTCTATGTAGTGAGCGATCTTTGGTTTTTGCAGGGCTATTGTGATGTCGGCATTTACCAGATGGTACCCTTTTTCCAGTATCAGCTCGTAAACCCTGCTCAACAGTATTTTACTGTCAATACCTTTGTACTCTTCCGAGGTGTCGGGAAAGTGTTTGCCAATGTCGCCCAGTGCAAGGGCGCCTAAAAGCGCATCACATAATGCGTGTAAAGGGGCATCTCCGTCGGAGTGCGCAACACAGCCAAGTGAATGCTCTACCCGTACACCACAAACCCACAAAGGAAGCCCGGGGGCAAAGGCATGCACGTCATAACCGTTTCCTATCCTGAATTTTGCCGTATTCATAATCTTTTAAAAAACCTTGCTCACACAAAGCTACAACAATTTTCCTGCAAATATTGTTATCTTTGTAGAGATAAACTATAATGCAATGGGTCTTAGATTAAGCTTTTTCAAAACGCCAAAAAACCGGGTATTCAATTACCAGCCTCTCTATTACGATGAGCGCAAGGAGGATTTGCAGGAGCGTATTGCCCGTGCCAGGGAAGAGACAAAGAGCAAAGACTATGTCCCCGGGAGAAACATCCGCATGAATTTCCGCCGCAACCTGTACGAAAACAAACGCAGGCCCGGCTCTCCTTTTATCATGAGGTTAATCGTATTACTCTCGATGGTCGGGCTCATGGTTGCACTCTACTACATAGCCCGGGCCTTCGGACTACTTTTTGTATAGCTCTGGTAAATGATTAAAGTACTACCCGGTCATATAGCAAACCTGATTGCCGCAGGAGAGGTCGTTCAAAGACCCTCGTCTGTGGTCAAGGAACTAATGGAAAATGCCGCCGATGCAGGAGCACAAACTATTCAGGTTATAATCAAAGACTCCGGGCGTACCCTCATCCAAGTGATTGACGACGGTTGCGGTATGTCCCCGCAGGATGCAAGGACAGCATTCCTAAGGCACGCCACATCAAAGATAGAGACAAAAGAGGACCTCAGCTCAATACTCACATTCGGATTCCGCGGTGAGGCACTTGCCTCAATTTGTTCGGTTGCAGAGGTTACGCTGCGCACCAAAAGGGAAGAGGACGAGACCGGCTACGAGGTAAAGTATGCAGAGTCAAAACTTGTGGACGAAGGGGCAACAGCGGCTCCCAACGGTTCCAACTTCATGGTCAGGAACTTATTTTATAATGTTCCGGCACGCAGGAAGTTCCTCAAAAGTGATGCTACCGAGTTCCGCCAGATTGACCAGGAATTCTCCAGGATAGCCATAACCCGCCCACATCTCTCGTTCCGCTTAACCCACAACAACAACGTTGTGTACCACCTGGACCCGGCTCCCCTCAAGAAAAGGATACTGGAGATAGCCGGCAGGGAAATCCGCAAAGAACTGGTAGAAATTTCTGTGGAAACCTCCATTGTCAAAATCGGAGGCTTCATAGGCAAACCCGAGGATGCCCGCAAAACCCCGGGCAACCAATACCTGTTTGCAAACAACCGCTATTTCCGCAGTGCCTATTTCCAAAAAGCCATACTCAAAGGATACCAGGGGCTCATACAGGAGGGACACATCCCTTCGTTTTTTATTTTCTTTGAAACCGATCCTGCCAAAATCGATGTAAACATACATCCCGCAAAAACCGAGATCAAATTCGAAGACGATTTCGCGATATTCGACTTCCTCACCAGTGCTGTCAAGGAATCCCTCGGCAAAAACTCCTTTATGCCAAGCATTGAGTTCGACATGGCAGATGCGCCCGATATCCCAAAGGTAAAAACCAGCGGTTACACCCCCCCGCCCAAGATTGATTACGACCCGCTCTTCAACCCGTTCCGGGAAGAGGGCAACAGGTTGCGAAAACCTGCAAGCGTCATAGACATAGACCAACAGTTCCACAACTTTGACCAGATAAACCACTACGGCATAAAAGAGGAGCCCGGCATCATATTTTCCGAACCGGGCCTCAGCCAAAAACCCATTTTGCAGATAGCCGGCAGATACATTGCCACCACTATAAAATCGGGATTGATCCTTGTAGACATCTACCGCTCAAGGGAGAGGGTCCTGTACGAAAGGTACCTCTCCATCCTTTCTGCAGGGAACAGCATGACCCGGCAAACACTATTCCCACAGGAGGTAAAGGTGAGCGCAGCAACACTCTCCATTCTCACCGACAACTCCGATACCTTAAGGCTCATGGGATTTGACCTGTCAATAACAGAAGAGTCAGTGATTGTAAACGGGCTTCCCGAAGGTTTCGGAGAACTTTCAGACGACCTGGGCCCGGTTATTGACAACCTAACAACCGAATTAAGCGAAGATGGCAGGGATTTCGCTGCAAAAGGAAAGGAGCGGCTTGCGGCCCAACTTGCCAGGTCGGGCGCAGCAGGGAGGAGGGAAAAACTAAACAACCTGGAAGCCCAAACCCTGGTAGACTCACTGTTTGCCTGCAACGAGCCAAATTACTCACCTTCGGGCAAAAAATGCTTTGCAGTAATAGACTCCGGGGAGATTGAACAAAGATTTTTTTAATGCAATAAAAGAACATTAATTATGTATATAAACAGAGGTTCAGGTTTTTGGGGGGCAATGCCTCCTGTAGTTAAAAACCTTGTTATCCTTAACGGGATAATGCTCCTTATCACATTCCTCACAGGGGATTTCATGTACGAAAAGTTTGCCCTGTTTTATATTGACTCCCCGCTTTTCAAGCCCTATCAGCTGGTTACCCACATGTTCATGCACGGCAGTTTCATTCATTTGTTCTTTAATATGTACTCGCTGGTTATCTTTGGGATAGTACTGGAACAGGTGTGGGGCAGCCAAAAGTTTTTTCTCTACTATATGGTTACCGGGCTTGGCGCAGCAGCACTGCATCTGCTTGTAATGTACATCGAGGCCGGTTCATACCAAAATGCAGCCATGGCAGGGAGTGCAATAGCAGCCCAACATCTGGAGATCCTCAGGCTCACCCCTACCGTGGGGGCATCGGGAGCAGTTTACGGGGTCCTGTTGGCCTACGGAATGCTCTTCCCCAACAATGTGCTCCAACTGCTTTTTCCACCTATAGCCCTAAAAGCCAAATGGTTTGTCATGATTTTCGGAGCAATCGAACTTTGGATGGGTCTCTCCAATTCGGGAGGTAACATTGCCCACTTCGCCCACCTGGGCGGGATGCTTTTCGGTTATTTGCTTATTTTGTACTGGAAAAAGAAAAACAGGATGTATTTCTAAATCAACACCAAAGGTGAAGCGTAAGAAAAAAAGAACCTCGTGGCCAATGGCCCTGCTTTCCCGGCTGATCATCATCACGGCAGCTGCCGCCTTGGTGCTCTCCTACCTCTCTACATTCATCAATCCGGCAACCTTTACCCCTCCGCTCTTTTTTGGGCTTTACTTTATCCCGCTGGTTGCCATCAACCTTTTGATCCTGGTAATCGGCATCGTAAGACGTTCGGGTGCTGCCTGGATCACCTTTGTAGCATTACTCCCGTCAATCCTTTATGCAGAGCTTTTTGTGCGGTGGGGCGATGTGCAGAGGGGCGATGAGGGCATCTCCCTCAAGGTTTGCACATATAACGTTGGTCTGTTTGCACAGGGCTCAGGCGGCATGTCCCGTACCGCCTCTTTGGAAGGAGTCTCCGGGTTTGTGGCAGAGCAACAGCCTCAGGTGGTATGCCTGCAGGAGTTCCACATTAAGGATACCAACGAGATCGCAAAGAGGTTCCCCGACTATCCCTACCGCTATTACCACCTTTTCCGGGGCAGGGGCAACTCACGTTTCGGGAACATCACGCTCAGCCAGCTTCCAATAGTAAACCAAGGGAAAATCACCTTCAAAGGAAGCACCAACATCTGCATCTATACCGATATCGAGCACTTTGGCAAGGTAATAAGGGTATACAACACCCACCTTGAATCTCACAGCATTTCATTTACAGCACTTGTAAAAAGGTTAAGGGAAAGGGAGAAGTTCACCGACGAAATCTACGAAGTCCATGACAAGGTAGCAGGCACCTTTCGCAAACGCTCCCTGCAGGTAGATACAATCGCCGGCCATATGCACGACTCCAACCTCCCGGCAATTGTTTGCGGAGACTTCAACGACACACCCATGTCATACACATACAAGAATCTGGCGTTCCACAAAAGAGACAGCTTCCGGCAGGCAGGCAAAGGGTTCAGTGCAACCTACTCACTCATGTGGCCCCTGCTTAGAATTGACTACATCCTCTACCCGGCACCATACTGGAGCCTGAGCCATAAAACACCGAGGATTGAATATTCCGACCATTACCCGGTAGTTTCAGAACTTATTATCCCATAGAGATATGTACAAAATCGGATTCGACGCAAAAAGGGCCTTCAAAAACTTCGGAGGACTCGGCAATTACAGCCGGTCTACCATTTCGTCACTGACCCGGCTATTCAACTACAATGAGTATTACCTCTACACTCCCGAATACCGCAAACACCCGCTCCATAAGTTTTCGGAAATGTCCAATATAACCATAAGGAAACCTGCCGATTTCATAGGAAGAAGATTCCCTTGGCTCTGGCGTTCATACACACTCAAGAGTCAACTGAAAAACGACACTCTTGACCTGTGGCACGGCCTCAGCGGCGAGCTTCCATTGTGTCCCTTGGATGCTGCCCGGGTAGTGACCATCCATGACCTTATCTTCTTAAGATACCCCGGTTTTTACAAACCGTTCGACCGTTTCATTTACCGCAAAAAAGCTGCCCATGCAGTCAAGGGTGCCGACAAAATAATAGCCATAAGCAAACAGACCGCCGACGACATTGTCGAATTTTTTGGTACCGACCGCTCCAAGATCGAGGTTATCTACCAAGGATGCGACCCTCAGTTTTACACGAAAGCCAGTGAAGAACTCATCGAACAGGCCCGCAGCAAATACAATTTTCCCAAAAGATTCATAGTGGCTATGGGGACTGTGGAAGAGCGGAAGAATGTGGCCAATGTTGTAAAGGCACTTCCAAAGCTGCCATCCGATGTCAAGCTGTACTGCTTTGGAAAGTGGACACCTTATGTACTCAATGTAAATGCTGTAGCCGAAAGGCTCGGGGTTAAGGATCGTGTTGTCATGGTACATGATGCCGATTTTGCAATCTTGCCTGCGGTCTATTCCCTTGCAGAGTGTTTAATATATGTATCCCATTTCGAAGGCTTTGGAATTCCGGTTTTGGAAGGGATAACATACGGAATTCCTGTGATAACCTCGGGAGGATCATCGATGCTCGAGGCCGGAGGAGATTCAGCCCTGTATGCCAACCCGGATTCACCCAGCGATATCGCCGATAAAATTGAGATGATCCTCTCATCTCCTACACTAAAACACAGCATGATTGAACGTGGGTACTCCCATGCCCGTAATTTCCGGAACGACAAGGTGGCCGAGAGGGTATTTGCTGTTTACAAAGATGCCATCGATAATTACAACAAAAGCAAAAATATCTAAAAACAAAAATTAGCACATATCAAAATGAGTCAAAATGAGATAAAAGAGGCCCTTGAGGTCCTTAAGAAGGGAGGTCTCATAATCTGCAACACCGACACCATACCTGCCCTTGCATGCGATGCAACCAACCCTGCTGCTGTCAACCGGTTGCTGGACCTCACCCGTCGTCCTAAAGGTGCCGGCCTGGTGATGCTTGCCTGCGATATGGACATGGTTGCCAGGTATGTCAAAAACATACCCCCCATTGCACTCGAAGTTGCAGAGGTGAGCGCAACACCACTTACAATCATTTACCCGCAAGGGATTGGTCTTGCTCCCGGCACTGAGGCCTCCGACGGTTCGGTTGCCATCAGGATCCCCGGCAACGATTTTTGCACAATGCTCACCCGCAAACTCAACAGGCCCATAGTAGCAACAATCCCGGCAACCGGCAATACAAAATCGACAGTAAGGTTGTGCATGGAGGAGATATCCGATGAAATCCTGGATAATGTGGACTGGATAACCAAATACAGCGACCTCCCCGATATGACCTGCAGTGTCTCTTCCATAATATCCCTTGGAGAAGGAGGAGAGGTAAAAATCATACGTAAATAAACATAACCATGCTCAACTATATTATTCTGATAATAGGATTTGCACTTTTGATCGCAGGGGCCGACTACCTCGTGAAGGGAGCCTCCTCCATCGCAAAAAAAATGAACGTCTCCGATCTTATTATCGGCCTCACAATTGTTTCCATTGGCACATCTGCCCCCGAACTTGCAGTCAACATTTTGGCAAGCATGGATGGCTCTGCCGGTATGGCCATAGGCAACGTGATCGGGAGCAACCTGTTCAACTTTTTGGTTATCATTGGTATCTCTGCTCTAATCAAACCCATAAGTCTCAAAACATCCCTTATCAAAGTAGAAATCCCGTTTGCCCTGCTGGCTGCTCTGGCCCTTGTATTCCTTGCCGGAGACCGGTTCATAGACGGGACCCCCGGGATGATCAGCCGCAGCGATGGGTTCGTACTGCTCCTTTTCTTTTCAATCTTCCTCTATTACATCTTCCTGCAAGCCCGAAAAGGGGATATTGACCCGGGCGATGCGGTGGAAGAGAACACCCGTACCTACTCAACCCTGCTCTCTGCAGTTATGGTTATCGGCGGCACGGCTGCATTGGTCTATGGAGGCGACCTCATTGTAAAAAGTGCCTCTGTCCTTGCAAAACAGTGGGGTATGAGCGACACTGTCATAGGACTTACAATTGTGGCTGTCGGTACCTCACTTCCGGAGCTGGCCACAAGTGCAGTGGCAGCAGTCAGGGGTAACAGCGATA
This sequence comes from Bacteroidia bacterium, assembly GCA_009929175.1. Lineage (GTDB taxonomy): Bacteria > Bacteroidota > Bacteroidia > Bacteroidales > UBA932 > Bact-08. The sequence goes on from SABC01000026.1 coordinate 12,332, forward strand.
TTGCTATTGGCAACGTAGTGGGCTCCAATATTTTCAACATCTTCATGATTCTTGGGGTCAGCTCCTCAATCCTACCCCTGCCGTTTGCAGGAGAGAGCATGGCCGATGCAGTGATTGCCCTGTTGGTTACAATCCTGGTCTTGTTGTTTGCCCTAAGGGGAAAATCAAAAAGCATAACCCGATCCGAGGGGGCTATACTCCTGCTGATATATGTGGTTTATGTAGCTTACCTTTTGTCCAGGTAATCCCTGGATTCCAGGCAATTAAGGTAAACTGCCCCCACGCTTGCAATTGCGGCAGTCTCCACCCTCATCCTGGACTCACCAAGGTGCATTATTGAGAATCCCGCCTCTTTGGCCTTGGCTATCTCTTCCACCGAGAAGTCTCCCTCCGGGCCGATCATGATCAATATTTTGGCCTTCCCACCCTGTACCGGTCCAAATTCCCTGAGAATGGAAGGAAGGGAGCTCTTTTCTCCCTCCCGGCAGTGCCCCATGATGTTCAATCCTCTCTCCTGACGAGGAGTTGAGCCTTGGTCAGCAATCATTTCCAGCAAGTCAGATGCTTTTGTAACATCATCAAGCACCGGTAAAACGCTCTTCAGAGATTGTTTTGCAGCCGACAATATAATCCTGTGAGCCCTGTCATATTTGAAAACCCGCCTTTCGCTATGGTCGCAAACCAAAGGGGTGATCCTGTCCACGCCAATTTCGACCGCCTTTTCCAAAAACCATTCGAACCTTTCAAAATTCTTGGTCAATGCCACCGCCATATGCAGGGTATAGCCGCGGTTATCATGCCCGGCCTCCCTGGTCAGTACCTCAGCCTTGACCCCTGCCGGCTTGGCTTCGGTAATCCTTGCCGAGTAAACGAAACCAACACCATCGGTAATGTTTATTATATCTCCCTCCCTGTGCCTTAGCACCCTCACGCAGTGGGTTGACTCGCCGGGATCCAGAGTGGCAATCCCATCCGATATGTTATTTGTATAAAAGAGCTCCATAATTGGGACAAATATATTAAAAAGGTTATTTTTGCTTTAGTTAAAAATAGAAATTTTCTTTTAAAACTTGAATTAAATGGCAAAGGAGATAGCACACCGTTACACTGCACTGGATGTGCTGCGCGGGATGACAATCGCCGGGATGATACTGGTAAACAACCCCGGCACCTGGGGCAAGATATTCCCACCCCTCAAGCATGCTGCATGGCATGGATGCACACCTACCGACCTTGTCTTCCCCTTTTTCCTTTTCATTGTAGGGGCTGCACTGGCATTTGCATTCGCCAAATATAACGACACACTCAACCCTGCTTCCGTAAAAAAAGTTATCAAAAGATCCTTCCTTATCTTTCTTACAGGATTCTTGCTCAATGCGTTCCCTTTCTACAACACATCCCCCGACCCCGCCCTTACCTTTGGCGAAAACTGGCTCTACTATTTCCAGCATATAAGGGTGTTCGGAGTATTGCAGAGGATAGCCATGTGCTACCTGGTGGGAGCCCTGCTGGCACTTTGGCTGCAAAAGCCGCGAAAGATAGTGATTGCAGGTGTCTCTTTAATGTTTTTGCATTGGCTCATTTTGGTGGTTTTCGGTGGAGATGACCCATTCTCCAAAGAGGGCAACATTGCAGGGGCAATTGATATGGCAATTCTTGGAGAGACCCGCATCTACAAAGGATTCGGCATGCCATTCGAGCCCGAAGGTGTGCTGGGTGTCCTCTCCGGTGCTGCAACAGTCCTTTTCGGCTACCTTATAGGCGGAATAGTCCGCAAAAGCAAAGAGAAGATCAATGCCACAAGCCAACTCTACACAATCGGCCTCATTTCATTGGGAATCGCGATGGTCATGAGTATTGCCATACCTGTCAACAAACCATTGTGGACCCCCTCCTATGTGCTCTATGCCGGCGGCTGGTCGGTACTGATGCTGGCCTTTTTCATATACCTGATAGATATCAAGGGTAAGGAAAAACTCTTCTATCAGTTCAAAGCCTTGGGACTAAATCCCCTCTTTGCTTTTGTGATGGCCGGGATATTTGCAAAGACCTTGGGCCGCGTAATCAAATGGAAGAGCATGGTAACCCTGGAAGATGGTACTATCAAAGAGGTTACAATGAGTGCCTCTTCATGGATCTATAGTAATTGTTGTGTACCGCTTTTGGGCAACAACGAATTCGGGTCTCTCCTATATGCGCTGGCCTATGTGGCCATATTTACCACAATGGCAATCTGGCTCTACAAGCGCAAGATAGTCATCAAACTTTGATTCACCAGCAACAGCTTTAAAATGCCACTAATAGGTCTTCTTTCCGACACTCATTGCCATTACGACTCCAAATTGGAGGAGTTTTTCAGAGATGCCGACGAGGTTTGGCATGCCGGTGATTTTGGTAACCTGGCAGTCTCAGACACTATCTCGGCAACAAAAAAGCTTCGCGGAGTGTACGGCAATTGCGACGGTACAGATATCCGCCAAGTCCATCCCTATATCCAGCTTTTCGAAATGGAGGGGCTCAGGTTCCTGATGATGCACATTGGAGGCTACCCCGGCAGGTACGACTACCGGGCGCAACAACTCATCACGGCACATGCTCCCGATGTCTTTATTTGCGGCCACTCACACATACTTAAAGTAGTGAACGACAAAAAGAACAATCTCATCTGCATTAACCCCGGGGCTGCCGGTATCCAAGGGTTCCATACCGTACGCACTGCCATCCGTTTTGAGGTTAGCAATGGATCCCTTAGGGAAATGGAGGTTGCGGAATGGAAAAGATAAATTATCTTTATCTCCGATTAACATTAATATTTAACACCAAAATACATTATCAAATTAACATTCGCATGAAAAGAACACTCCTTACTTTAACTCTGTTACTGGCGGTGATTTTTGCATGGTCGCAGCAGACTCCGGTCACCACAGCCAACTACGACCTGGCAGCAAGGTTTTCACCCAAAAAAGTAAATAAACTGGTATTCTCAACTTCGGTCAATCCAAACTGGTTCAAGAATTCCGACAAATTCTGGTATACCTGGCAAACCCCCGAAGGAACATTCTATTACGTGGTGGATCCCGTTACGGGCCGCAAGGCTCCGCTATTCGACAATGCAAAGATGGCTGCACAGCTCACCGAGATCGTGAAAGACCCTTTCGATGCCCAGAATATTCCAATCCGCCGTATGAAGCTGGTGGATGACAAGATTTTCACATTCGAAATCCAGAGCACTGCAATGGTAGACGAAAAGGACGAAAAGACAGGGAAATCCAAAAAGGTAAGGAAGGTACATGGTTTCGAATACGATTACCAAACCGCGAAACTAACCGAAGTGCAGGACTACAAATCACCCAAGCCATACCCCAACTGGGGCAACATCTCCCCCGACAAAAAGCTGGTTGTATTTTCGCGCAATTTCAACCTATGGTACATGGATATGGAGAACTTCGAGAAGGCCCGCATCAACGAAGAGGATACTACCATTGTGGAGCATCAGCTTACCTTTGACGGCACTCCCGAATTTGCCTTTGGATCGGGCAACGGCGACTTCTATGCAACCGACAAAGAGAAACAAAAAAGGACAGGGGCCTATATCATGTGGTCTCCCGACTCCAAAAAGTTTGCAATGATCCGCAGCAACAACGAAAAGGTAAAAGATTTGTGGGTCATCAATGTACTTGCCGAGCCAAGGCCCAAGCTGGAGAGATACAAATACCATATGCCCGGAGAGGCAGAGGCTCCCTCCCGCCATCTCTATGTATTTGACATGGAAACCAAACAAGCACGCGAAATCCCGTCAGGAGCTTTCAAAGACCAGGAGCTGGGCATCAATATGGAGCCTACACTCAAGAAAGATATGTACGACGATATCCGCCATATGGTGTGGCAAGGCGACAACGACCGTTTTTATGTAACCCGTACCAGCCGGGACCTCAAGAGAATCGACTTTTGTGTAGCCGACCTGGCAGCCGACACACTCAAAGCCCTTGTTGAGGAGAGGCTCAATACATACGTAGAGACACGTCCTGTAAAATTTGCCGGCAACAACTTTATCTGGTGGTCCGAAAGGAGTGGCTGGGCACATCTGTACCTTTATGACAACCAAGGCAAACTTGTAAACCGGATCACCTCCGGCGAATACCATGTAGAAGAAGTGGTCGCAGTAGATCCTGTCCAAAAGGTAATCTATTTTACTGCCAATGCAAAAGAGACCGGGGAAAACCCATACTACACCCATCAATACAGGGTCAATTTTGACGGCAGCAACCTCAAGCTGCTCAACCCCGGCGACTATAACCATACGGCTGTTACCAGCGACAACGGAAGGTACTTCGTAAACAACTACTCAAGGGTAGACACCGCACCCAAAGTATCGCTTATAGACAACACCGGCAGGACCATACTCAACCTCGAAGAGGCCGACCTCTCACAGCTTTTTGCAATCGGGTACAAATTCCCCGAGACCTTTACTGTTAAAGCAGGTGACGGCAAGACCGACCTTTACGGAGTCATGTACAAGCCATTTGACTTTGACTCAACCAAACTTTACCCCATTATCGAATATGTTTACCCTGGACCTCAGACAGAGGCTGTCAACGCATCATGGTCAAAAAGCATGGACCGTGTGGACAGGTTGTCCCAACTTGGCTTTATAGTGGTAACCGTAGGCAACAGAGGAGGCCACCCTTCCCGTTCCAAATGGTACCACAATTTTGGTTACGGCAACCTCCGCGATTATGGACTGGAAGACAAAAAAGTTGTAGTGGAAAAACTGGCAGCCAAACATAAATTCATAGACCAAAACAAAGTAGGTATCCATGGCCACTCCGGCGGAGGATTCATGTCTACCGCTGCATTGCTGGTATACCCCGACTTCTTTAAAGTGGCGGTTTCCAGTGCAGGCAACCACGAGAACAACATCTACAACCGTTGGTGGAGCGAAAAACACCACGGAGTCCTTGAGCAGATTTCCGAAAAAGGCGACACAACATTCAAATACAGCATCGACCGCAACTCCCAGGTTGCCAAAAACCTAAAAGGACGACTGCTGCTGGTTAGCGGCGATATTGACAACAACGTCCATCCTGCCAATACTATCCGTATGGTCAATGCCCTCATCCGTGCCAACAAACGTTTTGACATGCTTATGTTGCCCGGGCAGAGGCACGCCTTTGGAGATATGACAGAATACTTCTTTTGGAGGATGGCCGATTACTTCTCCGAGCACCTGATTGGTGATTACCGGGATGAGGTAGAGATCCCTCAAATGAACAACGACTAGTACCATTACACCTGCAATAACAAAACCCTGTCAAGGCACCAGCCTTGACAGGGTTTTTCCTTTAAAACCGGTTTCTTTCACTATTGCCTCAATTTAGTATACTTATAAATATCTGATTAAATGCTAATTCCATAAATTACGGCTTTTTGGGTATAACCTTATCAATTAAATATTAGTTTTGTCTCCATTAAAAATGAGACTATTATGAACATCAAAAAGATTTCACTTTTTTTCCTGGCTAACCTGGTTGGCCTTAGCATGATGGCCGAAGGCTACCAGCTAAATACGCAAAGCGCGCGCCAAATCGGAATGGGTCATTTAGGTACCGCCTTAAGGCTCGGCTCCGAGAGTATGGTATTCAACCCCGCAGGCCTTTCTTTTATGACTGGCAAAACCGATATATCGCTTGGTATGACAGGCATCAAATCCAAGGTAAAATTCACTTCGGGTGACTACACTGCCACAACCGACAACCCAATGGGAACCCCACTTTTCGGATATGCAGGATTCCGCATCACCGACAGGTTCTTTGCAGGTATCAGCATCTCCAACCCTGCCGGCAACAGCCTGGTATGGCCCGACAACTGGAGAGGTACCCATTTTGTGCAGGACATCTCACTGCAAGCATTCTCCATACAACCAACCATATCCTTCAAGATAAACGACCAATGGAGCATCGGAGCAGGCTTTATGGCAAACTTCGGCAGTTTTGAGCTAAACAGAGGCTTGATTCCAGTTGGAGGTCTTGCCCCGTTTTTGCAATCACCACTATTACCTCAGGCATACAAGGATATCATCTCCGGCACAATCGGCATATCTCCTCTCAATGCCAACCTACAGGGCGACTCCAAAATCACCTACGGGTTCAATGTGGGTATTATGTTCACTCCCAATGACCAGTGGAGTTTTGGCCTTTCGTACCGTTCCAAGGTCGTGATGACATTGGAAGAGGGAAATGCAACCGTTTCAGCTGCTACCGAATCATTACAATCAATATTTCCAGTCCTTGCCACAGCAAGTCCTGATATAACTAAAGCACTCGCTCTTGATGGACAAAATTTTACAGCCGAACTCCCTATTCCTTCCAACCTCCACCTTGGAGCAGCCTACAAACCAAATGACAAATGGCTGGTTTCTGCCGAGTTGCAATATGTCGGATGGTCAGCATATGACACACTTTCCATAGCATTTCCCCACGCCACTATTCACCAAGAAAAGAACTTTTCCAACTCAATGATTTACCGTGTCGGTGGAGAATATTACGCTTCAGATAAATTCACCTTAAGGGCAGGTTTCATCTATGACAGTACTCCGGTTGACAAAACCCTTTACACTCCTGAGACCCCGGGAGCAAACAAACCAAGCCTTACTGCCGGCCTCACTTTCGCTCCTTCGCAAAAGTTTGCACTGGACCTTGGTTTTCAGTACCTGAACGGTCAAAAGACACGTGGATCAATGTCTCAGGCTTCACCTCTGCCTGCATTCGAGGGTGAATACAAATCCACTGCACTTTTACCTTCATTGGGTTTGAGGTTTAATTTCTAAAAAATCACTACTTTTGCATAGGAATTAATACTATGTCAAAAGAGATCCCCATAGAGGAGTTTTTAGAACTTTCAAAAGAAACACCATTAATAGATGTAAGGACCCCCGCAGAATATGAACAAGCTCATATTCCGGGGGCCCTTAATTTACCCCTGTTCACCAATCAAGAGAGGGAGCATGTAGGGACCGTCTACAAAAAGCAAGGCAAGACCCATGCTGTGAATGTCGGGCTTGAGTATGTAGGTCCAAAACTGACCTTGTTCACAAAAACAGCACTCTCTTTAAACAGCAACAAACTGTTGTTGCACTGCTGGAGAGGTGGTATGAGAAGCAAATCCATGGCCTGGCTGTTGGAAACAATAGGTCTGGAATGCTACACACTAAAAGGTGGATACAAAAGTTACAGGGCATACATCCGGGGCCAATTGGAACATCCGTACAACTTGGTTCTATTGGGGGGCTATACGGGTTCCGGCAAAACCGATTTGCTCAAAATCTTGGAAAACAATGGGCAGCAAGTATTGGACCTGGAAGGCATGGCAAACCACAAAGGCTCTGCATTTGGTGCCATAGGGCAATTGCCGCAGCCAACAACCGAGATGTTCGAAAACATCCTGTACCAAAGAATATCTTCAATGGACCTGTCAAAAACAATCTGGACAGAAGATGAAAGCCACAATATTGGAAAGGTATTCATACCAGAGCCATTTTGGACACAAATGAGAAACTCTCCGGTGGTTATAATAGAGGCACCATTTGGCAACAGGCTGGAGAGGTTGATGCGTGATTATGGTTCCTTCCCGGCACAGCTACTGGCACAATCTATAAAGAAAATAGAAAAAAGGCTGGGTTACGACAAATGCAAAGAGGCATTGGATGCATGCGAAAGCGGGAACCTGGAAAAAGCTGCCTCAATCTCATTGCTATATTACGACAAAGCATACCAAAACCAATTGGATACCCGTTTTGGATCTAACCTTGCATCAATGCCACATATAGAATTTTGCACAACCAATCCCAAAAAGACAATAGAACAGCTCAAAAGATTGGCAACACAATATAATAATACAAACAATGAGTAAAGAGATAAACAGTAAGATTGCCATAATAATAAACAGGCATGGCATGGGAGAAGGAGCCAAAGAGCTCACCCACACTCTTGTGAAAAATTACCTTACACTATTGCTTTCAGAGAACCATGTACCTTCCTATATCTGCCTTTATGCAGATGGTGTGAAGTTTGCATGCACTGGTTCAAATGTCATCGAAGAACTGAATGCATTGGAACAAGCAGGCTCCAAAATTGTAATATGCAAAACCTGCCTGCTATACAATAATCTACTAGAAGATGTCCAAACAGGGACAATTGGTACAATGCTGGATATCATAGATGTACAACAAAACAGCACTAAAGTGATCACTTTGTAATGGAACAAATAAGATTGACCCAATTTAGCCCCGGAGCCGGGTGCGGATGTAAAATAGCCCCTAAGGACCTGGAGCAAATTTTGAAAAACAGCCGTTCTGCAATGAGCTTCCCGCAACTTTTGGTTGGTAACGACACCAAGGACGATGCAGCAGTATACGACATCGGAAACGGCAAGGCAATAATCAGCACAACCGATTTCTTCACCCCAATTGTAGACAACCCTTTCGACTTTGGCAGGATTGCAGCTACAAATGCAATATCAGATATCTACGCCATGGGGGGTACACCAATAATGGCAATAGCAATCCTTGGATGGCCACTGGACAAACTCCCTGCAGAGATTGCCTCCGAGGTAATTGACGGAGCCCGCAAAGTATGTGACAATGCAGGAATCCCTTTGGCAGGAGGACACAGCATAAACAGCGCCGACCCCATTTTCGGACTCGCTGTCACAGGCATCATGGACAAGGAGTTGGTAAAGATGAACAACGGAGCCACAGACAATTGTTCACTATACCTCACAAAACCACTGGGAATCGGGCTTGTTACCACTGCAGAGAAATTTGGCGTGGCAAAAGACAAGGACAAAGCAAAAGCACTGGAGCTCATGACCACCCTAAACAATGCCGGTGCCAATCTGGCAAAGCTCCCCTATGTCAAATCCATGACAGATATCACCGGATTCGGACTGCTGGGGCATACTCTTGAAATGGCACAAGGCAGCGGAGTAAAAGCCATTATAG
>SABC01000116.1 GCA_009929175.1 Bacteroidia bacterium
ACAAGAGAAAATAAACACAAGAACAGATAAAAGTTTGGTTGGTAATTAAGTATATTTGTCTTGTGTCAAAAAAGCTGCCTTACGGGCAGCTTTTTTTTGAGGTACCCAGCAGAATCGAACTGCTGTAGACGGTTTTGCAGACCGTTGCCTAACCACTCGGCCAGGGTACCGATTTGAGTCTGCAAAGATAGCTATTTTTTTTAATCAACCAAATCGGGCTGGGGGGAAGCCTTTTTCAAATTGGCAATTACTATTCCTCCGATAATAAGAATGAAACCGGCAACAGTCATGATGCCAACCTGTTCCTTTAGGACCACAGCTATCAATATCAAGGAAAGGACCGGGGAAAGATAGGTGAGCTGGGTTATGGCTATTGGATTTGTAGATATGCTAAGGGCCCTGCCCCATAATATGAATGTCACTCCCATTTCGAAAGTCCCTACGTAGATACCTGCAAGAAGGTATTTAAATTCCGGGATTTTCACCGGAATGAAGATGGTGAGGAGAAGCAGGAAAATGGTTCCAGACAAAAAATTGAAGAAAAGGGATAGTGATGAGTCCTCCTTGACATTGATTTTCGAAATCCAGTAAGTAGCCCAAATAAATGCACTACCCAATGCAAGCAAGATACCGAGGATAGATAAATGACCCGATTCTGCTGCACCATTGTTCAAGGAGAGGATGATTATACCTGCAAAACTTACAAGGACTCCCACAAACCTCATCAAACCCAACTTTTGCTTGAAAAGCAATGAAATCATCAATATCAGAACAATTTGCCATGAATAATTGAGTGGCTGGGCAATTTGGGCAGGAAGAAGGGAGTAGGCTTTTAACAACACCAGGTAATAAAGGAAGGGATTCAAAAGCCCTTGCAACAAATACTTTGTCAAAAGCCTTTTGTCATATAAAACCGATGCTGCTTTCCCCCATTTACGTGAAAAAGACAACTCTGCAGCCGAAATTATTAACGTGGTAACTGAAGCTATAAGCAAAAGCTCAAAAAAAGAGATGCCTCCCAAGGCTATTTTGAATGCAGTTGCAGCAGTTGCCCAAAAAAAGAGGACAAAACCACCCATTGTCAATGCCTTGGTTTGTGGAGTCATTTCCTGTAAAGATGATAGGATTGCTGTAGAATCTTTTGTTTAAGGAACGGGTTCAATTCTCTGTTACCCTCGATATAGGCCGAAACCAACCTTGCAGCCTCATTTGAGGAGTGTCCCGAAAGCAGGGCCGAAAACCACCTGGCAGGAAAGAAAATATCGCCAGTACGGTGAATTTCGCCACATATCTCAAGTGCCGGAGTTATGTATTCAATTGAATTAAGAGATCGCAAAGGGTGGTTAAGGTAGCTCAGGGATGCCTCTGCCCAAGGTTCGGTAACACGGTTTTGTTCCTGGAGCAATGAACTGAAGACCGAATCCCTGACCTCCTTGTCAGGAGAAACAGAGGGGAAGATCCAGAGGAACTCTTCCAGCCTGTCATTGGATGTTAGTCTTGCAGATTGCACCGAGCCAATATGATCATATTTTTCGGGAAACAAAATGGCCAGCGAAAAGGCTATTTTCATCAAATCCCTTTCGCCTGGAGTAACATATTCGAAAGCAGACGGATTATCCCACGCCTTGTACAACTCATTGGCTGCCTCCTTTGATCGGACAACGTTTGCAAAGGCACGGAATGCCATATTTCGTTTATACAGCTCCTTGGATTCTTTGTAAAGGCCCGACAACACATTCTCGGTAAGCAAATGGTGCTTTTCGAAAATAACCGAAGAGAGATAGCCGGCCATACGGGAGAAAACAATAGGATTCTGCTCAGCAACAAGCAAACCTGCAACCAAATTAAGAAAGACCTCTTCTGCCACAAAACCATCGTAACAAAGTTCGTAGAGATTGATTACAGAGGCAAGCCTGGCCACATCATCCACTACCCTCCCTTTGGAAAGGTTCTCTATGGTCAAAGCGAGAAGGGCAGAGTCTGGAATAACCAAACCATAAACCTCTCCCCTCGGATCTGGTACAAGGTCAAATTCCAATGGCTGTTTGCCCCAGCTAAAGTCCCTGCCAAGAGGATCCTCCTCCCAGGTTTCAAATGAATCCCCATTGGATGCAATAAACAAATGTGGCCTGCCAGGTTCCTTGATCCAGACATTGCTCCAATGTTTCAAATTGAAATCACTGTGGTTGTCAAGGATCTCAATCAGGTCATCCCAGGAAGCATTACCATATGCAAATCTGTTGAGGTATTCCCTTATTCCTGCCCGGAACAGCGAATCACCGAGCATCTCCACCATTTTGTCCATCACAACCGGAGCCTTGTTGTAGATAATATTACCGTAAACCAGACCGGCATTGTTAAGGTTGTCTAACTCCTGCCTCACAGCATTGGCTCCAGGAGTGCGGTCCTCTGCATAAGAAGGAGGAAGGTAGCTGTTGATAAAGTTTAACTTATGGTCAATCTGAGGAAACAACGGATTGACAATTGCAGAGGCAAACCAGTTTGCAAACACCTCTTTTGTCCACACATCGTCGAACCATTCCATTGTCACGTAATCTCCAAACCACATATGGGCAGTTTCGTGGGCAATCAACTTAGCCCTGGATAACTCTTCGGTAATAGTCGCATTCTTTTCCAGAAACATGGTCCTGTCGGAATAGAGGGTGGCTCCCATATGCTCCATGCCACCATACTGGAAACCCGGAACAATTACAATATCATATTTTGTAAAGGGATAGTCAATGGCAGTGTAATCTTCCAGCCACTCCAGGGAACTATAGATAAGTGAAAAAATATCACCTGCCTGCCCAACCTTCAAAGGATCGCTCTCCCGGTGCCAAATGTTAATCTCCCTGCCATTCCTGTTGTTGCTTAGCTTCTGGAATTCACCGGCAACAAATGAAAACAAATAGGTAGAAATCGGTTCGGTCGGCGAAAAGGCAATCCTCTTTGAGTATTGTGTAGAAGTAAGGGTTGTTGCCTTACCATTTGCAACCGCTTCCCAAAGGAGAGGTATCTCCAGGCTGAGGTTGTATATTGCCTTGATATCGGGCTGGTCAAAACAAGGAAAAAGCGTTCTAGCCCTGTCGGGCACCAGCAGAGTATACAACAATTCTTTACGACGGTTAAGAGACTGCTCACCGGCATCAAACTCCAAATATAGACGATTCTTCCCCGCTTTGACATACCTGGATGGTATTACCAAGTGTTCTCCGGAAATCAACAGACGACAACTTTCCCCGTTTACTTTCGCGCCTCGTAAAGAACTGTCAACAAGAGTATAGTGTGGTTTAAAATCGAGTACTACATCTTCTTTGTTTTGCAACAAAAATTCCATCTCCAATGTTGCCGGAATCTTAGCATCAAGCCGGACAGGGATAGAAAAACCAAGCGTATAAATGACACCGGAAATATTTCCCCTCCGATGGATGGCCAACTCCCGGCTGACTCCGTCAACCAAATGGTTGTCTTTGTACTGTGAGCATGATACAATTAAAGAGGTAAGCAGTATTGCTACTAACGTCGAAGAAAAAAAGGCACGCATGGTTTATGATTTGAAGATTAGTCACAAAGATCCCAAAAATTGGCAGGAAACAACCTCTCAAGATACAATGCATCTATCTGGTCAAATGAGTCTGTTTCTGTACTGTCAATATCAAGTACTGCCACCACATTTCCATCACGGAACATAGGGACAACAATTTCGGAACGAGACAGGGAGCTACAAGCTATATGGCCCGGGAACTGATCAACGTCGGGGACAACAAGGGTGGTCTGCTCTTTCCAGGCACTCCCGCAAACACCTTTACCGTAGGCAATACGTGTACATGCGACAGGCCCCTGGAAAGGGCCAAGCACCAAAGAGACCCCAACGTTTGAGTAATCCTCTTTTACAAGGTAAAACCCAACCCAAAAAAAACCGAAAGCCTCTTTTAACGCAGCAGCCACGTTTGCAAGGTTTGCATACAAATCATTCTCCCCGTCAATCAAGGCATGTATCTGTGGTATAAGTGAATCATATACCTGGGACTTGCTGCCTTTGGGTATTTCCAGTTTTTCCATTTCTGTAATCTTGTTAGTAAAAAGATAAAGATAGTAAAAAATCAATCCACCAGGAGAACCAGCCCCTTCAGATACTCCCCTTCGGGATGGAAAATATTTACAGGATGGTCGGATGGCTGGCTAAGTCACCCTACTATCCTGACTTTTCGGCGGCTCAGGGCTGCAGCCGAGAAAACAGCCTCAGCAAAAGAGATTTTGTCCACAATTT
>SABC01000117.1 GCA_009929175.1 Bacteroidia bacterium
GCCTTGATTTTGCTTGGTTTTAGCAAAAACAATGTAGAGAAAGTCCTGGATTTACTAATCGGAGAAAACCCCGGTTACTCACTTGAAGAGCTCATCAAGCTTGCACTAAAAAGGTTATAAAACCAATATTTTTTAATACATTTGTACAAAATTTTAAATAAAAAGAGATGAATATTCCGGCAAATCTTAAGTATTCGACAGATCACGAATGGATCGCTGTCGAAGGTAACATTGCAACAGTTGGTATTACCGACTTTGCTCAAGGACAACTTGGTGACATTGTATTTGTTGACATCCAGACTGAGGGAGAAACCCTATCCAAAGGAGATGTATTTGGAGCAATAGAAGCTGTAAAAACAGTTGCTGACGCCTTCATGCCCCTGTCCGGCAAAATTGTAGAGGTAAATACCGAGTTAGAGAATACACCCGAATCTGTCAACAAAGATCCTTATGGAGCAGGCTGGATGGTAAAAATCGAAATGACTGACCTCTCGGAAGTTGATGCACTTTTGGATGCAGAGGGATACAAAGCAATTATCTAAGAATCCTATCCAAAAACAGAATTAAAACCTGCATGATATATCTGCAGGTTTTATTTTTTTTTAAATTTACCAAGCAATAATAAAAACAAGATATGAAGCATAGTTTTGGCAGCGACAACCACTCTGCAATAGCACCCGAAATACTGGAAGCAATAGCCACGGCAAACCAAGGTTTTGAAGTTGCATATGGCGAAGATCCATACACCGCAAAAGCTGAGGAGATTTTCCGGGATATGTTCGGTCCCGACACATCGGCCTTTTTCGTATTCAACGGAACTGGTGCCAATATCCTCTGCCTTAAGGCAATGACAAACACATTCAACTCTATCCTCTGCCCTGAGACTGCACACATCAATGTCGATGAATGCGGTGCTCCCGAAAAGCTGACCGGATGCAAACTTATCCCTCTTAGCCAAATAAATGGCAAGGTCAATGCAACAGTTGTCCGCAAAGAACTTAAGGGATTTGGGTTCCAGCACCACTCCCAACCAAAGGTACTCTCTATCTCTCAACCAACAGAACTTGGTACCCTTTACACCAAAAATGAAATTCAGGAACTTGCCGGTTTGATGCATTCAGTTGGAGGTTATCTGCATATTGATGGCTCCAGGATATCAAATGCTGCCGCAGCCATGAAGCTCCCGATAAGGGAATTTACATCGGATTGCGGAGTCGATGCCCTCTCTTTTGGAGGAACAAAAAACGGACTAATGATTGGCGAAGCTGTTGTTTTCTTCAGGAAGGAGCTGGCAGAAAACTTCTTATACCTAAGAAAGCAAGCTTCGCAACTCTATTCCAAGAACCGGTTTATAGCAGCCCAGTTTATAACCTTCCTCTCCTCAGGGCTTAACATCAAACTTGCCTCCCGGTCAAACGAAATGGCACAGTACCTCTATTCCCAACTAAAATCCATCCCTGCTGTTATTATAGCAAGGCCTGTACAAACAAATGCAGTCTTTGCCCTAATTCCACGGGAGATAAGTGATAAACTAAGGGAAAAGCACTATTTTTATACTTGGGACGAGGAATCGGGTGAGGTAAGGTGGATGTGTTCATTCAATACTAAAAAAGAAGATATCGATTTGTTTATCCGTGATTTAAAAGAAATAACCAAATAAAACCTAAGCAACATGGAAGTAACCCGCACATTTGACCTTTTGGAGCAATTGGTTCAAAAGTATCCGAAAGATGATATACTAAGCCGTAAATCCAACGGTAAATGGATTAAATATTCATGCGATCAATACAAACATTATTCACATTTGATGGCCTATGCCTTTTTGGCAATGGGTTACCAAAAGGAGGACAAAGTCATAGCAATCAGCAATAACCGCCCTGAGTGGAACTTTACCGATATGGGACTCACCATGTGCGGGATGGTTTTTGTCCCTGTCTACTCTACCTTGAGCAACGAAGATTACCTTCATATAATTGAACATAGTGATGCCAAAGTCATTTTTCTTGGAGGAGAACAGCTTGTTAAAAAAATTGCACCGCTGGTTTCAAAGATTGATCGGGAGATAAAAATCTTCACTTATGATCATGTAGAGGGCTATCAAAGTATTGATGATTTATATAAACTAGGCGAAGAATATGAAAATCAATTTAAAGAGATAGTCGAAGAAAACAAAAGGAACATCGATGAAAATTCCGTTGCCACAATAATATACACCTCTGGAACCACAGGTACTCCCAAGGGCGTAATGCTTTCTCACAAAAACTTGGTTTTCAATTTTATAGGAACAGCGGTGCAACAAATCAGGGATTACCGTCACAAAATGTTAAGCTTTCTGCCTCTTTGCCACATATATGAAAGAGGAATGAACTACGATTACCAATATGTAGGAATAAGCACTTATTACGCCGAAGGGCTTGGGACTATTGCAGCAGACCTGGCAGACTCCAAGGCTGATGGTTTTTGTGCTGTCCCTAGGGTATTGGAAATGATGTTCAATAAACTAGAGGCTGCAGGCAAAGACTTGAAAGGTATTAAGAAAATTATTTACAAATGGGCATTCCGTATTGCCTGCAACTACGACTACAGTAAGAAAGGTTTCTATCATAAATTCCGTTATGGCCTTGCAGACAAACTTGTATATAGCAAATGGCGGGAAAAGCTAGGAGGGAAAGAGATGCTGGTGGTTTCCGGTGGTTCTTCAATTCAAGCCAAAATAATTCGCTTGTTTACAGCAGCCAAGCTGTACATTTTCGAAGGTTACGGAATGACAGAGGCTTCTCCCGTAATTGCAGTCAACAACCCTAAGGAGATGATCATAAAAATAGGTACTGTTGGTAAAGCCATGGAGGGAACGGAGATGATGATTGCCGATGATGGGGAAATCCTTACCAGAGGGCCACATGTAATGCTTGGCTATTACAAGGATCCCGAATATACTAAAACCGTAATCGACGAGGATGGTTGGCTACATACAGGAGATATTGGTGTAATGGTCGATAAAATTTTCCTGAAAATTACTGACCGCAAAAAGGAGATTTTCAAATTATCGGCAGGCAAATACATCGCACCTCAGGTTATTGAAAACATGCTCAAGGAATCTTCATATATAGAGAATTGTATGATAGTTGGTGAAAATCAAAAATTTGCCTCAGCCATTATTGTTCCCGATTTTAATCGCCTTCATTTTTGGGCAGCAAAAAATAAAATCCACTATAATGATAACCAAGATTTGATCCAGCTCAAGGAGGTCACAGCAAAGATTAACAGGGAAATAGAAAACACTAATAAAAAACTCGCTCCTCACGAACAAATTAAACGAGTTAAACTTGTCGCCGACGAGTGGACACCTCTAAACGATCTGCTATCTCAAACCTTGAAATTAAAAAGACATAACCTTAAAGCAAAATACCAGTCTCTGATTAACGATATCTACAAAAATGAAAATTGATTTTTCATGTTGATAAGACCTTTAAATAGTAATGACACTCTTTCCATTATCGAAATATGGAAGGAGTGTTTTACTAATGAAGTTAGTTATATCCATATGTTCCTGGAAAAATGCTTCCCGTTTTCGGTAAGTTTTGGTTTGTTCGACAGCATTAATAGTAATGCACTTGCAATGTTGTCTCTCCTCCCCTCCCACGCATATGCAACTATAAAAGGAAATCCTACCCTGGTACCTGGTGCATATATTTACGGTGTAGGGACACTAAAGGCTCATCGAGGAAAAGGCTATTCATACGATCTAATGAAAATGGCACTCGAATATGCCACAAATACAAACCTTAAATACCTTGTATTGAAACCTGCTCAGGATTCATTATACAATTTATATAAGAATCAATCTTTTGAAACTACTTTACACTCTTTACAAAAGGTATATGAAATAAACCCTCTTAATCCTCAAGAGAGGACCAAATCACTCCCACATATTAAACCAATAACATCGCAACAATACTTTGACATCAGAGAAAAAACCCTGCTTGATACACATATTTTATGGTCCGGAGATATCCTGGGGTACTCACTTGCAGAGGTAGAATCCAGGGATGGCAGCTACGGCATTATCGAGAACAATGGTTATACCATCATATTTGCCCTTTACCCTATCGATGAACATACACTAAAAATTGTTGACCATAATGCAAAAGACATTACAAACCTCAATGCCTTGGTTAATTCAATTGCATTTACTTATAGTTCCTACTCCAGAATTATTATTGAA
>SABC01000027.1 GCA_009929175.1 Bacteroidia bacterium
CTGTTTTTGTAGCGGTTTTGACGAAGAGTTTGCGGTTAACAGCCGAGGACTGTTTGACGACCGCAGGGAGGAGTTCCGCAGGCCCGCAAAAAGCGAGGAAAAGAGCGTTAAACAAAAACTGCGTTGCACAAGGCGACATTTACCCCAGGCAAAGGTCACCGACATAGGGCGGTACAACAAATAGGTGCAACAAACTGGCAGCACATCAAGCTAAGTATCAGAAAATGAATGCAAAATCGTAACGCGCTAAATCTATGCAAGTTGTTAATTTATCCGAGGGATAGACCCCGGCCGAGGAGCCACAACACTCACATCCTCTGCAAGTTGTTAATTTATCCGAGGGATGCTACTATGCGGCGGATGCTTTCGGTTTTACCGTTGGAGTAGAAGTGGATGAGTGGGACGCCATGAGCGAGCAGTTCGCGGCACTGGTGTACACACCATTCAATCCCAATCTCGCGGACAGCCTCTGCGCAACCACCGCTACCAGCAGCAGCTCCGCCACCGCCAACACCAACACCAACACCACCAGAAACGCCTCCAGACACACCACCAACACCAACACCAACACCAACACCACCAGAAACGCCTCCAGACACACCACCAGCACCAACACCACCAGAAACACCTCCCGAAACACCCGAAGCCTTCACAACCTCACGCACCAGATCGTCAGGCAAATCCACCTTGAACTTATGAGGCAAAGTGTTCAACTGCTTAAAAGTAGACAACGGCTTGATCCCCGGTATTATAGGCACCGTAATCCCCTCAGCTCGGCACCTTTTCACAAACTCAAAATAGCGCGAATTGTCAAAAAACATCTGGGTTATCACATAATCGGCACCGGCCGCAACCTTCCTCTTCAAAAAAAGTATATCACTCTCCATACTCGGCGCCTCAAGGTGCTTCTCGGGATATCCCGCAACACCAATGCAAAAATCGGTAGGATTATGAAACTCACACTCACTCACAATGTAATTGCCACGGTTCATCTCCGCAATCTGATGCACCAACTCTCCCGCATGACAATGCCCCTCATCCTCCGGAGTAAAATACTTTTCGGCAGCAACAGGATCCCCACGCAGAGCCATAACATTCTCAATACCAAGATAACTCAGCTCAATCAAAAAATTCTCGGTCTCATCCAGAGTAAACCCCCCACACAAAACATGAGGGATAGCATCAATCCCATAACGCGTTTGAATTGCAGAGCAAATCCCCACCGTCCCCGGCCTTCTTTTAACAACCCTCTTTTTTAGCAAACCATTACCCACATCGCGATACTCCACCTCCTCCCGGTGATAAGTAACATCAATAAAAGGCATCCCGTAATCGACAAGCGGGTCAATCGCATCATAGATTTCACGAATGTTTTGCCCCTTGAGCGGAGGTAAAAGCTCCAAAGAAAAAAAGCCTCCCCCTCCCTTGGAAATATGTTCGGTAACTTTCATTTTTATAAAATATTTTGTGACAACCACTTACTCATTTCACTTGCAGAGATTCCACGCCTACGCGCATACTCCTCCAGCTGATCACGGCCAATGAGCCCAACCCCAAAATACCTGCACCCGGGATGGAAAAAATAGTACCCGCACACGGTCGCAACCGGAACCATCACCATGGATTCGGTCAAAACCGCCCCCAGCCTCTTTTGAACATCCAGCAAATCCCAAATAGTCTGCTTTTCCAAATGATCTGGTGCAGAGGGATATCCCGGAGCAGGCCTGATTCCGAAAGGAGCCACCGTCGACTGAAGTTTGCGGGAAGCCGCCTCAGCAAGCCTGTGTGCAAGCGACTCCAAAACCAGAGGGTCAGCATTTTGCCTAATGCTGTTTTGCACATCACAACCAGTTCCCGCTTCACCGTCATTTCCCGGGACAAAATGACTCTGCCCCCCTCCTGTCACACTCACACAAAAAGCCCCAATCACACCTCTGTGACCGGCACCCGCAGGAACAACATAATCGGCCAGGCAGAGGTTGGCTTCGCCGTCAGGTTTGCGCATCTGCTGGCGCAACATATGCACCACATAATCAGGAGCACCGCGAGAACCGACAGCAGAATCGCGAGAACCGACAGCAGCACCGGCAACAGCACCGCCAGCATCACAACCGCCAGCACCACCGCCGGCACCACCGCCGGCACCATCTCCGCTCCACACCTCAATGGAATCATCTGCACGCCCCACAGCCTCAAAAACACCATAAACCGCCTTAACTACAAAGCCACTATTTTTGACAAGCAACTCAGTCCCTTCATCAGGCTCAACACCCCACAACTTCACATACTCCCTCCAATCCACAAACTCCAGCAACTCCCCGGCATCAAAAACCACCTCAGTCACACCCACAGGAGCAGGCAAATCCACCCCATTCCACTCCGGACGCAAACGATTTTCCCGCGCCACCTCCAACGGCAACAAAGAGACCTCACTACGCCTCCCGTAAAAACCCTCCCTCAGCTTGGCATAAGTAACATCCAACTCATTGCAATAACCGCCATAATCCCCCAACAACCTGGATACCACCTGAGCAGCAACAGAAGCATCAGGCACATGCACCACCGGACCACCATATTCGGGAGCAATCTTCACAGCCGTATGGATCCTGGAAGTTGTAGCCCCGCCAACCAGCACAGGAATGGAGAGACCCCTCTTTTCCAGAGCCCTGACCACATTAATCATCTCATTCAAAGAGGGAGTTATCAAACCACTCAGCCCAATCACATCTGGCCGCAAACTCTCTGCACGAGCAGCAATTGCCTCAGCATCTATCATTACCCCCATATCGTCAATACGGCATCCGTTGCACGAAAGCACCACCCCAACAATGTTTTTACCAATATCATGCACATCGCCCTTAACCGTAGCAAGCATCACAAGCGGGGCACCACCACCCGAGACAGAACCACCACCGCCGGCAACAGAACCACCACCGCCGGCAACAGAACCACCACTGCCCGAGACAGCACCTCCACCGGCAAAAGCACTCACCCCGCCGGCAACGCCCACAGCTGACGAGGCACTCCCCCCATCAACAGTCTCTCTGCCCAAATAAGGAGTCACAAGAGCAACAGCACTCTTCATCACCCGCGCACTCTTGATCACCTGCGGCAAAAACATCTTCCCGCTGCCAAACAACTCACCTACTTCTCGCATCCCGGCCATAAGCAGCTTCTCTATTATCTCCTGAGGCAAGAAGCCCTGTTGCAGAGCCTCCTCAATATCCCGTGCAAGGTACTCCTCCCGACCCCTCACCAACGCCGCCGACAACCTCTCTGCCACGCCTCCGGCTCGCCTATCAGTGCCACCAACACAAGCTCCGCTACCGCCACCACCAACACCAGAACCATCTCCACCGCCAACACCAGAACCACCACCACCAAAACCGCCACGAGCACCGCCACCAACACCTGCACCAACACCGCCAACACGAGCACCATCTCCACCATCAACACCGCCACCACCGGCACCACTCTCCTTCTCTAGCGCCTGCGCCAACTCAAGCAACCGCTCGGTAGCATCCTCCCGCCTGTCCAGCAACACATCCTCAACCGCCGTCAACAACCGGCTGTCAATACGGTCATACACCTCCAACATCTCCGGATTCACAATGGCCATAGTCATACCGTGACGCACCCCATGGTACAAAAATGCAGAGTGCATCGCCTCCCGCACCCGGTTGTTTCCACGGAAAGCAAACGACACATTACTCACACCACCACTCACACCCACACCCGGTAAATTCTCACGGATCCATGCAGCAGCCCTGAAAAAATCCACCGCATTCTTCCTGTGCTCCTCCATCCCCGTACCTATCGGGAAAATATTGGTATCAAAAATAATATCCTCTGCACCATACCCGGCTTTTTGAGTAAGTAACCTGTAGGCCCTGCTGCAAATCTCCACCCTCCGTTCAAAAGAATCGGCCTGCCCAAGCTCATCAAAAGCCATAACCACCACAGCAGCACCATATTTACGAATCTCCCGTGCTTGCCACAAAAAATGCTCCTCCCCCTCTTTAAGAGAAATAGAATTGACCACACTTTTACCCGGCAACACCTCAAGAGCAGCCTTTTGCACCTCCCAACGCGAACTGTCAATCATCAACGGCAACCTCGCCACCTCGGGCTCCGCCACCAAACGGTTCAGGAACTCACGCATCTCCGCCACAGCATCCAGCATCCCATCGTCCATGTTCACATCTACAACCATCGCACCCCCCTCAGCCTGCATCCTTGCAATCTCCACAGCAGCAGCATAATCCTTATCCTTAATAAGGCGGAGGAATTTCCTGGATCCGGCCACATTTGTCCGCTCACCCACATTCACAAAAAAAGCACCCCCGGCAACCAACGGCTCAAGTCCCGACAGCATCAAAGGCCTCGGCCCGGAAAAGCTATTTTTGCTTGCAGAGACAGCACTCAGCGCATTTGCACAATCCGCTGCACTCCCAATCCCACTTGCAGAGCCACCTCCCGGCACAACTTTGATGCCTTCAACACCACCGCCAGTCTCAAGTCCCATCACTTCCACAACCTTGGCTATCTCCCGAATATGTTCCGGTGTAGTACCACAGCAACCACCAACAATATCCACCAACCCCTCCTGCAACAACTCCCTCACATGCCCCGCCATAATTTGCGGAGTTTGTGAATACCTCCCCATCAAATCGGGCAGTCCTGCATTAGGATGGGCACTTATCAAAACCTTTTCTCCAAGAATCCTTCTCGCAGCCAACCGCAACTGCCTCAAATATGGCTTCATGGACTCCGGCCCAAATGAACAGTTAAGACCCACGCTCCACAACGGAAAATGCGAAACCGAAATCAAAAATGCCTCCAGATCCTGCCCGCACAACAACCTGCCACTCAATACTCCGTTTCCACTCAAGCCTCCGCTGCCACATTCATTACAGGTGCCACTGTTTACCGTAGCCGACAACATCACCGGCAAAGCCACACCGCTCTCTTCCCGCAACCTGCCCAAAGCAAAAAGGGCCGCTTTGGCATTCACAGTATCATAAACCGTCTCCACCAAAAACAAATCCACACCTCCCTCTTGCAGAGCCCTCGCCTGCTCCAGGTACGCCTCTGCCAGCATGCCAAAGGTCACCCCCCTTGCTCCCGGATGTTCCACATCTGTAGAGAATCCGGCCGCCTTGCTGCCCGGCCCCAAAACCCCCGCCACATACCTCGGTTTACCCCTGTCCAATGCATTAAACCGGTCTGCCTGCTCCCTTGCAATTTGCGCCCCACGCAAATTAATCTCAGCAACCCTGTCGGCAAAACCATGCCCCTCCAAAGTCAACCTGTTGGCACTAAACGTATTGGTCTCAATAATATTGGCACCTGCCTCCAAATACCGCGCATGGATCCCGCCAATCAACAACGGATCACTCAAATTGAGCAAATCACACAACCCCGCATCAGCCCCAGCCAACTCCTGAACCATAGTGCCCATCGCACCATCCAAAACCATTTTCATCCCTCGGATAAATTAACAATTCATTGATTACATATGCTTTAACCGCCTCAACAAAAAAAGCCCCTGCAACTGCAGAGGCCTCTTTTCTACTATAATAAATTCAATTACACAATAGCCGATCCTCTGCTGGATTGCTCCCGCATCATGAACATGACCATATGCATATTTAAACTAAAATGTTCCATCTTGAAAAATGTGAGTACAAATGTAAAAAAAAGAATCAACTTACAATTTAAAATTTTTACAAAATCCCGACCGACAAACTTGCAATCTATTGCCCAGGCATCATTATTATATGATTTAAAGAAGTTTTGTTTCTATTATCTCAATATATTTTTCGGGCAAAGCTCCAACTTCAACAATTGGTGCACCATTCTTTGGAATAAAAAAGAGAGTGGGCAGTGCCAGTACATTAAACATGGCACACAACTCTTTTTCCTTATCGGCATTTACTTTGTAAAAGATGACCTTATCCTTGTATTTTTCTGCCATTTTCTCCATCTCCGGCATCATCCGCATACAGGGAATACACCAAGATGCCCAAAAATCAATCACAACCGGCTTATCTCCCTTTAGAACAAACTCGCTCTCATTCTTATAGTCAAATATATAATGGATAAAATCATCCCTGGTAATTGAGTTCATCTTACCAGGAACTATTGTCGAAAGGGTCTGTTTTGCCTCTTCCTTGACAATAGTTTTGTCATGAGACTGAAAGTAGAAAGTAGACCTCAAATAGTCAATTGAGATAATTCCGTGATCAAGAAGCCCTAGTCCTATAGTGGGAAGGACAACATTTTTTTTGATGTCAATTTTCGGATCAGGTATATTTACATTAATCATCTTTAAACTGTTTCCATTGCCCATTTTATGGGAAGATGTAACCAACCCTTTTTCCCATGTATCAAACAAAAGTTTGTATTGTTGACCGTTGATTTCACCGTTTAACATAACACCGTTTTCAGGTGTCAATACAATCTTGTCACGCTCTTTTATTGAAATATATCCTGGCCTGTATGGTATGGAAGTGGTTATTCTTTTATTTTTTTTATCAATTGTCAATACACAGTTTTTAAATAATGTACCATTTACTATACCTGCCAAACCCAGCTTTCTTATTATATTTTCTTTATCTTTAGTGATATTAACTTTATATTCATTTGCAAAAACATTATTCCCAAAAGATATTGTTTTGATTATACCTCCTTTGTCTATTTCGATTTTATTATTGGGATACTTATCACTTGTTTCACGCAAATCTACAATTTTAAATTTGTCAACAAATTCATCCAAAATCAATGTTTTCCCGGCTAAATCTAACAAAAAAGGGGCTACTGAACCATTGATTGTAAGGTCAATAATTATGAAGCCATCCTTTTCTTTATAATTAATTACCTCGGTTGAGCTATTTTGCACTTGAGCGGATAAAACCGCTGCAAACAAAAAGATTGATATTAGTAATAATATTTTTTTCATTTATATTTATTTGTAATCCAGTTCAATAATTTTTCCAGACTTTGTTTCTATTAAAAGCTTTTTAATGTCATCTCCCTTTAGTTCGGCTATACCGATGGTTATGCTTTCACAAAAATCATAATCCTTGACCGGCTCTCCATTGATATGGGTTACCCTGTCTCCCGGAGAAATAACATTTGACATATCCCCCCAAACTGTAGAGACCTTCAATACACCCTCTGAGACTGTAAGATAAAACTCTCTTGACTTAGAAGGTATGACCACCGCCTCATTCGTATACGGGATAAAATAAAAGATCCTGCGCGGGTAATCAAT
This sequence comes from Bacteroidia bacterium, assembly GCA_009929175.1. Classification (GTDB taxonomy): domain Bacteria; phylum Bacteroidota; class Bacteroidia; order Bacteroidales; family UBA932; genus Bact-08. The sequence continues at coordinate 7,277 of SABC01000027.1, forward strand.
TACTACCTTACCGTATTCCAAAACCTTTGTTCCCATCAGGGTATAAGGCAAGTTCTCTGTTTCAACAGTAATATCCCTAAATTTCGCAACACCAATTCTAAGATCTTTTATTTTAGTTCTCAATATGTTAGATTGCAAAGCGACCCCGGACAATCCAATGGAAGAAAAACCGTATCCTATCTCTTTGTTATCAATTGCAGAATTTTGATCCAGCATCCGGTAATCTTCGTTTTTCAGGGCCACAAAACCATCACTCCCGGTGTCGAACAGTGTTTTTATGTAGTTATTGTTAACGTACAATTCAAAAACAGGCATGTATGATTTTTCCTGGAACTGATGAGAGAACCTGTACGACTCCTGGTATTGAGTTTCTGATGTTGCAAGGGTTATTGTTTTGGTTTGGGAATCGATTATGCAAATCAATCCCGATATTAAATCACTCCCGATTATGCCGCAAACATCAAAACACTTAATCATCGAAGTCTCTTCCATAACGATAGGAATCAAGTTTTTGAACTTTATCTTTTGATCCGGGGTAATAAGTGATTCAATCTGTGTTCTACGGTAGTAGTGACTTTGATTGTTAGAATCTGCAACTTTGACGGAATCACTTAATGGCAATGAATTCAAAGAACAGAATTCTTTACTGAATGCACTGATTTGCGCTCCGGTGTCAAAAATTACCCGCTCCTCATTTCCATTGATTATAACATTGACAATCATTTTACCCCCATACATTTCGTATGGCAGTTTTGATTCCGTTTTTTGACCAGACAGAATTGAAGAGTGTCCTGCAATGAGGTATATGCAGAGAACAAAAAACAAACCTCTTTTATTTTCTTTTGTTCTCATCTGCTATTTGATCAAAGCTGCGGCTCTCACGGCATTATTTGCATTTACAATACCTTTGGACCTGCAAAGCTGCTCAAACAGGAATAGGTCTGTCGCCGTGTTTTCTCCGTTAACAACAATGGATTTTTCTATCTCAACATCATCGCGAATGGTTGGATTTGCAACGATCAACTCTTTGATTACCTCGCCAGACAATTTGGGGAAGTAGGATTTTATCAACCCTGCAATACCGACGGTTACAGCCGCGCCAAAGATTGATGAAGTCCCTGTTTTATAAAGATCTCCTGGAGATGTGGAGTAAATATTTATACCGGGAGCATAGGTATCCAATTCTTTGGCTCCATAATTGGAAATCTTTGAAGGATTCCCGTTTTCATCTGAGTTGGCTACAGTCATAAGGTTCTTCAGATGCCTTGATTTGTCCATGGCAGGATTTGGGAAATACTCGTTAATAGATAAATTTTCAGATTTTTCCCATACAGGAACTACCACCAATATCCCTTTATTCTGGGCATAATTTATTGCATCTGACACCCACATTTTTTGATCCGGCGGGTAGAGTTTATTTTGTTGCGGTAACATTATTATATCTGCTCCGTTATCCACGGCATATCTTATGGACAAAGCAATATCTTTGAGGTATGGTTCACCTTGCTGCCCAAGTACAACCAAGTGCATCAGTTTAGAATCCGGTGCAATAGCATTTATCATCCCGGAGACCATTGTACCGCCCAACAAACCAGGGGTAAGTAAAATATTATTCCCGTATTTCTTATCGGTAATATCCATGTGATTGTCCCCAACTATTTGTTTCCGAGTATCTCTGCCATACATCTTATAAAGATCCATGTAATTTTTATAGCTAAAATCAATCTGTCGGTTGGTATATTGGTTGTAAACATTTTCCCATGTAAAAGGCTTAGCATTCGGACTATCGTTATTCATTCTAGAAACCATACTTGCGTACATATTAACAAAAGTCAGCGAAATATCTCTCAATGAATCTTTTTGTGGGTATTTCTTTTTGACAATTTGAGTGGTAAAGTCCTCAATACTGATTTCATTCCTCTCTTTTCCTGGAAACATTTGCTTTAGTTCCTCATCCCATATATTTACATAATCTTTCATAACATAGGAGAAAACATGACCGGAATAAGATGGTCCCATAGCAGTTTCCCTCCTTAAGAGCAGATTAAAAAAATATTTATATTCCTCAATATTATCCATTTTTGAAATTATGGTCTTGACTCCGTCAACATATTTGAAATATTGTTTGCCGTCAAATACTATATCGGCATATTTGTCTTTCAACCTCAACCATTCACGATCGCCTTCATTCATTGTAAATTCCATTATACTGCCATCCTTACCCCCGATAAAGTTCCAACCATTGATGTCATCTACATAACCGTTGCCATCATTATCAACTCCATCTGCAATCTCTTTTGGATTGTTCCATATTGAGTTTTTAAGGACTTCGTGTTCAATATCTGCTCCTCCTCCAATAATTGCTATGATAGGTGCTTTTTTTACTCGTTTGGATTTGAGAAACTCCTGGGCTTTAGGAAGCTCAATTCCATAGAGCCCGTTTTCGATATTACTTTTATACCATTCCCCCGGATTTTGTGCATTGATAGTATTAGCTATCAAATAAAATAGGATAATTCCTGCCAGTTTTTTCATTCTATTTGTTATTTCTGAGTTTTAATATTTCGTTTTTAACATCTTCTCCACGGATATTACGGGCAATTAATCTTCCGTTTGCATCAATTAGTGCAATAAAAGGAATTTGATTAAAGCCAAATTGGGTCCTGAATTCAGAGTTATCAAAGCCGTCCTCATCCCAAAGAGCCAGCCATGGAATATCGTCTGTCTCCAGAGCTTTAATCCATTTAGACCTATCGTCATCCAAAGAAATACTTATAAAGATAAGGTCGTCACCTTTTATCTCTTCATGTATTTTTTGCAGGCTTTTCATTTCGACCCTGCATGGGCCGCACCAAGATGCCCAAAAGTCGAGTAAAATAATTTTTCCTTTAAAGTCGGATGTGTGATGCAGCTTACCCGAACTATCCGGAAGAGAGAAATCAATGAAATCCGCCCCTAAAGCAAAAACCGACATTTTTTCATTTTTTTCTAACAGATGTTTGATCACCAAAGAGTTTGAATCATGCCCGGAATTTTTTAGCACAGCCTCTTTTACCGACTCGATCTTTGTATTGAAAAAATTATCATAAACATAAATAATGGATGCCAGAACTATCCCAGGGTACTTATCTTTGATTGCATTAAAACTCCACCCCCTGCTATCTCCTTTAAGAAATTCAAGTTCGGCAGATTTAAAGCTGAGACACAATTGTTGTCCGTCAAAAAAAAGGTCGGTATTGGAAATGTTCTTGTCATCCAGGAACCCTTTCATTGAGATTGGCCTGTTTTCAAGGATAATAAAACTCTCAAAATCTCCAATTTTCAATTTATAGAGATCCTCTTTAATATTGATCTTACCGGAAGCAAATTCCCGGCTGTTGGAAATATCAACACTCCAAACCAAGGAGTCATTCAAGTTTCTTAATGATAAGGTTACAGGTCTCAATGTCCTTAATTTACCTGAAATCTGAAACTGAGCATCCGCTGTCTGGAAAACTATCAACAGTGCGAATAATAAGGAAATTTTGTTTTTCATATACACTATTCTGTGGGTTTTGTAGCAATTTCAACCAGATCAATCCCGAATTTTCCTTTTATATATTCAATTGCAATGGGATATTTTTGGTGTATGATTGGATATTTCGCTTTTGGATAAAGCACCTCTATTGAGTCTGCAGTATATCTCATACACAAATGGATGTAATCTGTAAAAACCTGGGATGGAGATGTCCTTGTTATTGAAGTTAAGTTGGTTATATTAAAATTAGTATTACTGATCATCTGACCCGGAAAGCCTCTTTTTTTAAAATAGTTCGGATCATTTTCGGTTCCGGTCGCATACTTGATCGCAGTAGTAAAATCCAAACCCGAGCTAAAATCTTCCGGCACCCCGATGTTTCCTAAGTCAGCTGCTTTCTTGAAGATCTCTTTTAACATGACACCCCTCCGGTAAAATTTTTCAAATGGAGTTGAGGGTTTTCCGGTTATAGCCAGATAGGTGACATTCCCCATCATATCTTGCCAGGGCTGGCAGCCATTCCAGCAGAATGCCCAAAAATCCAATCCGTTGTATATGTATGTCTGAGCTTGTTTTGAAACTAACAATCCACCTGCCAAAGAAGACATTTGGAATATACTGTCGGCCACATAGAAATAAGGAGGTAATACACGCTTTGTTATATCCGGATGGAGAAATCCAAAAATATGATTTGCAATGAATCTGGTTGCCTCGGATTGTTCGGCCTCCGGAATATCATAACCCTCTTTACCTACTGCTGCTGCTGTCCATGATAAATTAAAGTCTTCATTCCGGAAATCCTTGTAAATTATCTTGACACCAAATTTTGTAAAAACATCATTCACGACATTATCATGCGGGCTGTTCCCTTGAGGAAAACTGAACCTGTCAGCACCTTCTGTCGAAACCGGTACTATCGGGTCCTCTTTATAACAGGATGTAATGGTCAAAACTGTTAAAAACAATAGTATGTATTTTATATTTTTCATGATTAATACTTTGGAGTTGCTAATTTATTTTGTTCTAACTTAGAGTTTTTCTCAATTGCATCAAAAGGTACAGGGAGAGTAAACGCCGGATCATTTTTTTCAATTGTGAAGGTTGCTACAACCACGCCTTCCTCTTTCCATTCCCTTGAGAAGCTTTCCATGCCCCAACGTCTTAGGTCGAACCACCTCATACCTTCAAAACACATTTCACGTCTCCTCTCGTTTTTGATAAATTTAAGCAAGGCAGGGCCGGATGTGCTGTCTGCAGGTATTTTATATACGTCCCCGCTATTAGCCACGAACCTGTTATGCCTGAGTTCTTCCAAAAGTTTTACAGATGTTGACGGATCGTTTTTCATGAAAGAGGCTTCGGCAAGCATAAGGTAAGCTTCCGAGAGTCTGAGAGCTCGCGCGAACATTGTCGAAAGGTTTCCATATGTGGCATTAACGGGCATTTTTGCCCTGGTAGTATAATTAGAAATAGTATTACTTTCTTTGATAATATACCTGTCTTTCCTTAAATCACTTACACCATAAGAACTTAGAAGAGACTGTGACGCATTGAACATTCTCCTGGTCTGGCTGGTAGATGTTGGCAGCCTGTAAAGAGTAATGGCAGAAAACTTGGACATATCATCAATACTGCCAAATGCCCATATAGCTTCGGGGTTATCATAGGAAGTAAAAGAATAGTAAGGTGCAGCAGTGGTTGGAGTAAAGGAGTTAAGGTTAAAAAGTGAAAGGCCCCAATCTTCAATTACATTTTCTGAGTATTTTATCACATTATCCCAATCTTCCATAAATAATGCAACTCTTGCTCTTAACAGTTGAATCATTGGAAGATTAACACGTCCATCCTTTGTATTCTTCATGCTAAGAGGTAGTGAAGCAAAATAGTCTTCGGCGTTTTTAAGATCTGTCAGGATTTGTTGATAGACTTGATCAACGGTATTCCTTGGCAAATTGTCAAGCTCTGTGTTACTGTTGAGTTTAAGAGGAACACCCAGTGCCGACTTGTTATAGTTGTACGGTTCGCCGTAAAGGTTGACAATATTGAAATAATAAAATGCTCTAAGAGCAAGGGCCTGACCCTTTACATATTTCTTCATATCATCTTTTCCGGAAACATCATCAATATAATCCAATACAGCATTACAACCCAATATTTTTTCATATGTGGATTTCCACACTTTTTGATATTGGGAAGACTCATTTAGCTTTTGAAATGCTTCCGGATGCCAGGAAAAGATTGGTTTGAATTCCGAATATCTCGTTTCGTTCGAGGTGTTGACACAATTTTCGACTGTACACCCCCAGTCATCAGAAAATATCTCATTGTATGCAAATATTGGTGTTATCATATTTGTCGGATCAAGATATGCATTTCCAATCAACATCTCATTCAAGGAGTTGGCATCTCTGGGCATATACTCTGTCTGTGATTTTGGTTCTAAATACTTTTCACAGGAGATAGCTGTGAATATTAATAGTATTGATAAATATTTTTTCATATTGTTTACTTGTTTAAAATCCGATAGATACACTTAAAGAATAGGATTTTGGCAAAACGCTGTCTTTTAGTTCGGGATCGAAACCGTTAAACCTTTTTGATGCAATCACAAATAGATTATTCACCGAAGCGGTTACAGCTATACTACTGAACTTAATCTTTTTGAGATTTTTTTCATTTGCCCTCCAGGTAATACTAAGATCACGGCATCTTAGAAATGAAGCATCTACAACCATGGCGGTAGATTTTTCCCACATTTCCAATGGAAGTGTAGAATTTATCTCATTGGGAAGTAATTTATATTCTATATTACCCATGTGTATACCGGGTGTGTTGGTAAACTTCTCATCTCCTGGCTTTTTCCACCTGTCATTCAAAGATTTGCTGATATTACTTTCTGGCCCCGGCAATTTGATACCATTCCAGAAATTAGTATAAGGACTTGGTAATCTGGTTTTCCCTCCCATCATCATAGAAAATCCGGATCTAACGGAAAATGAACGATATCTAAAATTAATGCCCAGTCCGCCACTGATCGATGGGGTTCTCTCCCCCGAATATTCAAGGAACGAAGTAGGATCTGCTTTGGCAATATCAACCGGAGTATCCATAAGGTTAAACACAGCGGCTCCGGTTTGTGGGTCTAATCCGGCAAATGAGTATGACCAAAATGCATCCAAAGGGTAACCCTCTTTTATGATTGATCCTGCTTTTCCGCTCAGGTATTGTTCAAACATGATTTCACCGACCGGTTCTCCGGTTTTATTCCAGTTCTTTGAACTGTTAAAGCTTAAAGCCAGGCCAACCTCTTTTGTATTGATTGGTGCAAAGGTCAATGTACCCTCAAGTCCTCGATTATGTATTATGCCTCCATTCATCAGTGATGTAGGAATACCCATCTCATATGGCACGTCCTGAGAAATTATAGCGTTTGATCTTCGGGTGTAGTAGTCGAATGTAAGGCTGACTTTATTAAACAATTGAACATCTCCTCCAATATTCCAGTTAGTTGTACGTTCCCATTTGAGATGTGGATTTGGAATTTTGGATATTGTCGAATAGTATTGTTCGAACACGTTTTTCTTTCCTTGTTTTACCAGGATCAGCTCAGGACTTACGTTTGTTAGGGCATTACCTTGGATGCCATATGTTGCTCTTAGATTTAGTTGCGAAATAAAACTGAGATGCCTCCTGACAAAGTCCTCTTCGGAAACCCTCCATGACAAACCAAATGAATATGTTGGATCAATCCTTTTATTTACATTTTGACCGAAACGGTTAGAGAAATCATTCCTGATACTGGCATTAAATATATACTTGTTATCCACAGAATAAGCCAGTGTACCAAACAACGACATAAAGTTATTTGTTTGGTCCTGTTTCTTCCATCTGCCGGAGTATAAATCGTTCAGAATCCCAAATCCGGTATAAGAGCCGTTTGCACCAGCTGTAGGGATAACCTCGGCAGGAATCGTCGGTTGAATAATTGACTGACCTCTGTCTAATGAATATCCCCAAACGGTATTGGCTGTCGACAGATTGGTGCCCGATCGCAACTCGTGTCCCAATAAAATATTCAGGCGATCCTTTCCACTTCTGAACAATTGATTGAAAGCTATCTTGTTTTGAATATTATAAGATTTCTGTCGGGCATCATTTGTGAATAAAGCTCCTCCAAAAGGGAGCATTGCAGCCTTAAAGTTTACCGATTGCGGCAGTGCCGTTTCAAAATCATACCCTCTGTAAGAATTTGCAATACTATAAGTTTGTTCCGACAAATAGGACTCCATTGCGCTGACATTATAATTGTATCCTCCTGTTAAATTATAGGAAATTCCTTTAAACAGATTCCATGTAAAATCAAGATTGGAAGATAGTCTCATAGATTCTGTGAACGATCCGGAGTTATCTCTTTCGTTAATTATATTATAGCTTAATGTTGGAACCAACTTATTATATTTATATGTATTAATCCTTTGATAATAACTGAGTTCTCCTAATTCATCATAGGCTTGTACAGCTCTGCTGGTATTAGTGGCATAATGTAGCGGAGATACTCCTTGTCCAAAACCGGTATTCAATCCGTAGCTGCCGGTTATTGAAACATTCAGCCTCATGTTTTCACGAATCTTGAAACCTAATGAAATCCTTCCGGTAAATCGTTCGCTGTCATTTCCAATTTCTTGTCCTTGCTGTTTGGTGTAACTGGCCGAGGCAGTATAGGTTGTACTCTGAGACCTGCCCATTAAGCTTAAATTGTGGGTGTGATTCAATCCGGTCCTTGTGAGTAGTTTAAACCAGTCAGTATTTACAGTTTCAAACCTTCTTCTCTTTTCATTAAATTCATCCAATGAAATATATCCTTCTATGTATAAACGCTTTACCCCTTCATATGTATTATAATCATAGTAGGGTACCTGACTGTAAGGAACTCCGGAGCCAAAAACTTCATCAGAAAATTGAATCCTCTCCTGTGAGTTCATTAAATTAAATTGTCCATAATTCGGGCGGCTGTTAATAGTTAACGAAGATGAATAATTAATTGACAGTCGCTCCTGGTTGGCTTTGGCCTGCTTCGTGGTTATAACAATAACTCCATTTGAAGCTTTGGATCCATATATTGCAGTAGACGAAGCATCCTTAAGCACAGTAATGGTTTCTATATCCATTGGGTTTAGCCATGACACCTGATTCCCGATAATATTTTTAATATCATCGGACATGAGCGTTGACGCATTAATCTTAATCGGATCTTCTTGGATGATTCCATCGACTACCCATAGCGGCTGAGTGTCTCCGAGCAATGTTGATGTTCCTCTGATCTGGATTGAAGGCGAAGTTCCGACCCTAGAACTACTGTTGGATACTATCATCCCCGGGACAATGCCTTGTAGCATCTGGTCTATTGAAGCATAGTTAGGCATATTTATATCCTCTGCATTCACTGTTGTAAGTGCACCTACCATGTCACGGCGGCTCATTTTTTGATAGCCGGTCGATACGAAAACAGCCTCTTGCAGTGTGTTTTCCTTTATTTTACATGTGAAGTTTATTATAGTCTGTTTGGGAGATGTTATTTTGAATTCCTTATTCTCCATCCCCAAGAAAAACACTTGGATAATAGAATTGACACCGGGAACAGTAATTTGATATTCACCATCCATATTGGTGTATACCTTGATGCTTGTACCCTTTACAATTACCCATGCACCAGGCAGCGGTTCTCCTGACTCATCTGTAACTCTGCCCCGGATTTCAATCCCCGGATTGTTTTGTTTAGTCTCCTTGGGTGTATTTGGAGATTCTTTTATCACAAACCGGCCATCTTGTTTTACAAAACCAAATCCCGTACCTCTGAGAATCTCTTCAAGAGCCGTTTCTACAGTAACCGAAGTCAGCTGAATTTTCCCACATTTAATGTTACCAATTTGGGAATTAAAGAACACAATCTCGCTTCCGGACTGCTTGATGATTGTCTCAATCGCCTTTGTAAGAAGCTCTCCGTTAGAATTCAATGTGACTTTCTTTTGTTGAAAATCTTCTGCAACATTCTCTTTGCTGTACATATTAGTAGCCTGGCAAAGGAATAAGACCAGAGCAAGTATAAATACCTGTCTGCTTAAAAAGGTTTTTTTAGCATGTTTAATTTTTTTCATTATTTAGTTTAGATTGGATTTTCAATTCAGATTTTTCGTAATAATGACTGTGTCATTCTTGCGCTTTACATCAACTTTTTGAGTAAGTTCGAGAAGCTCCAAAAGATCTTCTATAGATGTCTTGTCGGATATGATCATTGTTACTTCAAGATCTTTGACATCATCCGATAATTCATAGGTAATACCGTACCAACGCTGTAATACATCAAACGCTCCGCTCAATGGTTCCTCGTAAAACTCAATCATGCCACGTATCCAGTCTGGTGATTCATTTCGGTTGGCAATCTGTGACGACATTAAAGATGTGGCATTATCAATCCGTACATTATATCCCGGTTTTAACATAGTCTCCTCTTCCGTTGTACTCACCTTAACCGACCCGGTATAAAGCCAAACAGCGGAAATAGGGCTATTGTCATAGGAGTTGACGTTAAACGAAGTTCCGTAAACTGTAACTTCTCCTGTTTGCAGCTTAACAATAAATGGTTTGCGGGATTCAGTCACATCAAAATATGCTTCGCCCGTAAGAGAGACAACCCTGGCAGAATCATTGAATTCGGTAGGAAAGGAGAGGCGGCTCTGGGAATTAATCCATATTACCGTACCATCCGATAATGTAAGTTGTTGCCTAATACCCCGTGGGGTTACTAATGTATTGAGTTGCTCTGGGGTCTTTTGTAGTTCAATTCTGCTTGATTCAAGTTCGACAGGCCTTTTTTGTGAAGCCTTAATTTCATAATTACTGACTTTTATGTCGCCTGATGTTGTATATGATTCGCCATTTTCGGTAATCAACAAAACATCATCGACCTTAGTCAGCGCCTTCTTATTAACAATTGTCGTTGTTGATTTTTCGGGACTAAATAAAAATAGTGCTACAATCAGAATTGCAGCAATATTAATACTGTAGTAGAACCGCCTTCTTGCTCTTCTCTTTCTTATGACATCTAAGAAATGGTTAAAGGCATTGTCGCTATTTATTGAATTAAACTTCTTTAGTAATGAATCTACTTCATTTTCTTCGGAATATTTTTCAATGATTTTCTCTGCTGATTCTATACCATCATCTATATATACAGGATCTTTAATTCTGAATATCTTGACAATACAGTACTTTACAAGATTGTCGATTTTTTTAAAGTCAATCATTATATTCGCTAATTTGCATATATAGCAAATGACCGTTTAAAAATGACTAAACAAAATAAAAAAAAGATCTTTGGGTAATTTTTCACGGAGGATAGAAATACCTCTCCTTTTTTGAGCCCTCACGGTACTGGGGGCCAAATTCAACTTGATTGCAATCTCGGCACAACTATATCCCTCCAGTATCATTCTCATTATTTTACCGCATTCATCAGGTAGTTGGTCAATTGAATAGTTGATTATAGATAACACCTGTGCATCAACAATTGAAGATATTATTGTCTCATTATCCGGAATGACATTAAAGATTGAACTGTCTTTGCTTACTTTTTTGTCTCTATGTATCTTATTTATTGTCTTATTCTTTACTGCGGTATATAAGAAAGACCGTAAATAATTCACATTGTCGAAGGTGTACTTACTTTCCCATAACTGAATAAGCACATCGGTAACAACATCCTCGGCATCCTCGCTGTTTTTTTGCAACAATCCCGAAAAATAAACCAGCTCCTTATAAAACAATTGAAATAACTGCTCAAAAGATTTTTTTTGCCGGGAATTAACACCTGTTATAAAAGCTTTGATGTCGTCCATTTGAAGAAATAGAATATCGGTTTAAAATAGCATAAACACAGTAATATTTCTAGGACTTTCCATGAGACTGATTTCTGTGCCTGTCACAAAAATAGTCAAATATCCAATATTTAGAGTCCTCCCCTAATTTTTGAGGGATGGATAGAATACAGGTACATCGATAGCGTTACCGGGCTTTTTAATGACTTCCTATTCATTGACGGCTCGCTACAAAGCTTCGCTAGAAGAGGATTTCAATCAACAACAGCCCAAACATTACCTGCAAAATCGGTGACGTATATGGTCCCATCGCACTTGACTATGTTGCTCAACACAGGTGCTCCAAGGTTCATGCGCCAGCGGAACACTCCGGTTTTTGCATCCAGGCTGTACAGGTAGCCATCATTCGCACCAAAATAGACCACCCCGGCAGCTGCATCATAATAGGCACCACTCTCAACAGTCATCTGGAAATCCTTGGTATATGGCGCAGTATAAACCAACCCCGGATTGGTCTTGAAGTTCCACAACACTTTGTAACCATTGGTGCGGTCAAACGCAACCACCCCCTTATCGGTAGTCCCCACTATCAGCAGGCTGTCGGTCACAACCGGTCTGGAATTATTATTGACTACAAAATCAATCCTATGCTTCACCAACTCCTCTCCCGACACAGGATCTACTTCCATTATGTGACCGGGAGAGACATAAAAGAAACGTCCCTTGTAGTATACCGGCGAATTGTCTGCAATCCGGGTATCATCGTCACGTTTTTGCCACAATAACTCACCGGTGGCCGCATTATGGGCAAACCTCCCGGTCCAGTAGGCAGCAGTCAGCAAGACACCACTCTCCGGCTCTACAACAGGAGACGCCACGGTACAAACGCCACCCCTCCATGCAGAGTTTTTCCAAAGCAGGGAACCATCGGACACCTTCAATGCGCTCAAATAATGGCCATGACCCGCATAAACCACCCCGTCGTGAACGGTTACCCCCTGGGTATAAACAGGGTGCAGCTCCTTTTCCCTCAAAGCACGGCTCCACAACAATCTTCCCGAAACAGCCTCAACTGCATAAACATTCCCCAACACATCGCATGCAAGCAGAGTCCCCTCCCACAAAGCCATGTTGTTTTTGATTGAATTGGCCACTGGCAACCTCCACACAACCGAACCATCGGAGGCAGAGACGGCATGGATTGCAGAGCCCCCTTTACCGTTGTCGTCAAAAGTAGCAGAGATCACCAACCCTTCGGTCACCACCGGAGAAGTCATGAAAGTATGGTTGCCGAGCGATGCCACCCACTGCACCTTGGGAGCAGCTTTTCCGCCATCAATATCGCTGTAATCCCTGGCAACAGACTTAACAACAGTTCCGTTTGCAAACCATGCTGTGACTGCCACACGGCAAGCAGCACCATTCACATCCAAGCCCCTCAACGCATCTTCAGGCAGCGAGGCACGCCAGGTCCAGTCTCCCACCTTTTCCAGCAAGTACTCACCACCACCTGTTGCAGCCGTTACGCTCTCTACATCTGTGCGGGTATCATAGACATTTACAACCAGGTCGTACATGGCAGGAGCAACCGACACAGCACCTCCTGCAAGTTTCACATTACCACTTGCCGTTCTCACCTTTATCCCTGTACGCCCCTTTATGTTTCCGGTATCCCCGGCAACCTGCCTCTTAAAAAGAGTTGCAGCAATATGCCCCTTCAAAGAGGCATAACGGATCTCCGAATTCAGCTTCCCCTCCCGGTCAAAGGAGACTTTGCGGAAAGATGAAGGAGTATGGTCAATACCTCCCTTGTTGGGAGACATCGTGGCAATTGTAGTTACGCCCGTAGTCTTTGACCTTTCCAACAGGTTGATATGGTAATGGGCATAAAAATATGCTTTAAAGTTGTAATCCAACAAATTGACCTCTGTTTTCTCGCCCTTGAGCAGGAAGTCGGTTTCATAACCGGTAAAATGGTGGTTGAAAAGCACCACAGGCATCCCTTCGGGAACAGCATCCAGATCCTTTTTGAGCCAGGAGTAGACATCGTCGGCGCTGTATGAGGGTTTGCGGTCGCCAAACAACACCGGGATCACCACAAAATGGACACCCCCGTTGTCAAAGGAGTACCAGACCGGACCAAAGAGCTTTTCATACAGCTCCTCACCGTAGGCACCATCCACCA
>SABC01000028.1 GCA_009929175.1 Bacteroidia bacterium
GAACACACCTGTCACACACTCATCACTGACAAAGGAGAATCTGCAAAAAAGTTCTGCTGTACAGTCGATCCCGATGCTCCTGTCGACAATGCCATCGGTTGTCTCCTCTACCGAAGGAGGCAACGGGCTGGGATACTCTTCGTTAAGGATCAGGGGCAGTGAAGGGTCCAGGATCAATGTCACTTTAAATGGTGTAGCACTAAACGATGGTGAATCACAACAGGTTTTTTGGGTTAATATCCCGGCATTCCAGAGCTTCCTGCAGGATATACAGGTTATGCGAGGAGTGGGAACCTCAGTGAATGGATCTGGGGCTTTTGGTGCGAGCATCAATATGAGAACACTGTTTTCTGCACCGGAACCGTATGGTCTTGCAGAGGTTGGGGCGGGAAGTTACAATACTTTCCTTACAACAATCGGAGCCGGAACCGGAAGGATGGACAACGGACTCTCTTTTGATCTGAGGTTTTCCAGGAATAGTGGAGATGGTTACATACGGAATGCCGGGACTGATCTTAAATCACTTTATGCTTCGGCAGGCTGGCACAAAGGGAATAGCTCTCTCAGATTCAACTATATCATGGGAGACCAAACTTCGGGAATAACATGGGAAGGTATTTCCAGGGAGCAGGAAAAAATTGACCGCAGGTACAATCCGGCAGGTGAGTACAAAGACCAGGCAGGGAATAAAAGGTATTATGATAATGAAACTGATAATTATATACAGCACCATATTCAAGGTCATTTTACCCATAACTTCAATGAAAAACTGGTGCTAGGTACTACACTCCATTTTACCAGGGGTGATGGTTATTACCAAAACTACAAGGCCGGGAAAAAATTTTCGGAGTATGGTTTGCAACCTCAGCAGATAGGAGATGATATCTTCAATCGTTCTGACCTTATCATAAGACAAGCTTTGGATAATTATTATACAGCCCTGAATACGACCATCACATATACTGCATCCGAAATTAAGAGCACTACCGGGTTTTCGCTCTCTTACCATGATGGTGACCACTATGGAAGTGTTTTGTGGGCAATGCACGACAATAATATCCCCGACGACTACCAGTGGTACCTCAACAGTGGTTTTAAATGGGATCTCTCTGCATTTACAAAGGCCGAATACAACATTACCGGAAAGATGGTTGCTTTTGCCGATTTGCAGTACCGTCACATAGGTTACGTTATGGGAGGGATCGACAAAGATTTTGTATCACTCAAATGGAACGACAGTTATGACTTCTTGAATCCAAAAGCAGGGATTACGTACAACATGAGGCCCGGTCTCCAGTTCTATGGTTCGGTTGCAGTTGGGCGTAAGGAGCCTGGCCGTTCCGATATCAAAGAGTCTATCAAATCGGGGAGGGCAGATGATATTCTTCCCGAAAAGGTAACAGATTACGAGGCTGGCATGAGGTTTTACAAAAACGAATTCATGTTGGAGGCAAATCTTTTTGCAATGGAGTACAAAGACCAGCTTGTACCTACCGGAAAGTTGAGTGAAACCGGTTATGTGATTAAGGAAAATGTAAGGGATTCCTACAGGAGAGGGTTAGAAGTCAGTGCAGGGTGGAAGCCATCCACATTGTTTGCAGTAAATGCCAACCTCTCTTTGAGTACAAATAAAATTCTGGACTACACCCAGTTCACAGACTTGTTCGACAGCGACTGGAATCTTTTGGGGCAAGTCCAAAAGTTCTACGAAAAGAGCAATATCTCCTTTTCTCCTTCGACAGTAGGAATGCTCTCCTTCTCTTGGTTCCCTTCCCAAAACAGTTACCTGACATTAGCAGGAAAGCATGTCGGAAAACAGTTTATGGATAACACTTCTGATGAGCTCACATCCATCCCTTCTTATTATACCCTATCCCTTAATATGGGCCAATCCTTTAAAGTCAAAGGTGATCGATTCGTTGACCTGACTCTTTTTGTGGATAACCTTACAAACCATATGTACTTTTCCAACGGATGGACTTACAAGGCACAATTCGAAGATGGTTCCAAATACATGGAAGAGGGTATCTACCCACAGGCCGGGATAAACTTTACATTCAAAATGGCAATCAGGTTTTAAATTGTTACTGAAATGAACTATGCAGAGATTCTGGGAGCTTTTGGCGGATTCTTGTACGTAATCCTGGAAATAAAACAAAACAGGTATATGTGGATTGTAGGCGGAATCTCTGCTTTGGTTTACATGACCATTTTCTATAACTCATCTCTCTTTGCATCGGTGGGGCTGCAAGGCTATTATGTAATTGCAAGTATTTATGGTTGGTTTAAATGGAATTCGGTTGATTCAGATGGCAACGTACCCACTCCATCTGTGAATCCTCTGGCGGGCAAGAAGGTCTTCTTATCCGTTGCTGCCGCAACTGTAGGTTTCTTGATTTTGTGGCACATACTTTCAAATTATACTGACAATCCTATGCCCTTTACCGATGCACTTATCGCATCTCTCAGTATGTTAGCTACTTATTGGGTTACAAATAAGTTCATACAACATTGGTTTTTATGGATTGCAGCTGATATTCTTGCAGTTTGGATGTATCTGTCTCAGGATTTATATGCTACTGTAATCCTGTACTTTATCTATATATTTGCAGCAGTGGCGGGATGGTTGCACTGGAGAAAATTCCCAAGGGTTTTGAATTAGCTCTAAAAATACCTAATTTTGCCGCACAAAAAAACTAAAATATGCGATTGATAGCAGACAGCGGCTCGACCAAGGTAGACTGGAGGGCAATCCACAGTGACGGTTCGGTACAAAAGATAACCACTGCAGGAATCAACCCTTTTTTCCAGACAGAAGAACAGATTGTTTATGAACTTCAGCAGCATTTGTTGCCGGATATCAGTGCTTCGGTAAATGAAATTCACTTCTACGGTGCAGGAGTCTCTTCACCCGACCAGGTGAAGATTCTTCAAGATTGCTTCCGCAAAGTGTTTCCAAAAGCCAGGACAAATGCATATACCGACCTTTTGGCGGCGGCAAGGGCATTGTGTGGCAACAAACCGGGTATTGCTGGAATCCTGGGAACCGGGGCAAACTCATGTTTTTATGACGGAGCCCAAATCGTTGATAACGTACCGGCTTGCGGATTTATCCTTGGTGACGAGGGTAGTGGAGCAGTTTTAGGAAAGAAGTTCGTTTCCGATTTCCTTAAACGTCAGTTGCCGGCCGATCTTAACACCATTTTCAGCCAAAAGTATAACCTTACCTACGGTGGAGTTGTCGAAAGGGTATACAAACAACCTTTTCCCAACAGGTACCTTGCAACATTCTCGGTATTCCTAAACGAAAACAGGAACCATCCATACGTGGACAAGCTGCTTAGAACCAGTTTCGAAGAGTACTTTGTACGCAATATAATGCAATACGATTACAAAAAACATCAGGTGAACCTGGTTGGTTCGGTTGCATACCATTACCGTGATATTCTGGAAGATGTTGCAAGGAAACTGGGGATCAAAATTGGACATATACTCAAGTCTCCGATTGACGGTCTGGCCGAATACCACAAGTCAATTTAATTTATCTCAAATCATGACAAGAGTTACAGAACAATCATCAAAATACAGCAACCTGGATAAAATGCCTACCAGGGATCTGCTAGTAAACATGAACAACGAAGATAAAACAGTTCCTCTGGCAGTAGAAAAATGTATCCCTCAAATTGAGAAACTTGTCGAAGGTATCGTGGAAAGGGTTGCTAAAGGTGGACGTCTGTTTTACCTTGGCGCCGGGACTAGCGGTCGCCTTGGCATCCTGGATGCATCGGAAATACCTCCTACATTCGGAGCCCCGTACGATCTTGTAATAGGTCTTATTGCCGGGGGTGATTCTGCAATCCGCAGGGCAGTAGAAGCTGCTGAGGATAGCTGGGACGGTGGATGGAACGATATGCAGCAATATGGAGTAGATCAGGACGATGTGGTGGTTGGAATTGCAGCATCGGGAACGACACCCTATGTTATCGGTGCTGTACGCGAAGCCAGGTCAAAAGGGATTTTGACTGCTTGTGTAACATGTAATCCTGACAGTCCGCTCTCCAAAGAGGTGGATATACCAATCGAAGCAGTTGTTGGTCCTGAGTTTGTAACCGGAAGCACCAGAATGAAAGCTGGTACTGCACAAAAACTGGTACTTAATATGATCACCACAACTTCTATGATCAGGCTTGGCCATGTAAAAGGAAACAAGATGGTGGATATGCAGCTGACCAATGCCAAATTGGTTGACAGGGGAACGAAAATGATCATGGAAGAGGCATCTATCACCGATTACGAAGAGGCAAAAAAACTTCTTATGACCCACGGATCAGTCAGGAAAGCTGTGGATTTCCATCTACAAAACAACTGATTACAACATGATAAAGCAGAACCTCTCGTCAATGTTGCTTTCTGCTGCCGTGGATGAGCTTGCCTCGTTGCCGGGGATAGGCCGCAAAAGTGCGCTGAGGTTCGCCCTGTATCTTTTGGACCAGCCAAAGGAGAACATAGACCGGTTTACACGGGCAATTGCAAACATGCGTAATGGTATTCAGCATTGCGTCAATTGCAATATGATTTCGGATACCCCGGTTTGCCACGTATGTTCTGATTCTCGCAGAGATAAGTCAATCATTTGCGTAGTTGAGAGTATCAGGGATGTACTAAGTATCGAAAATACCGGGGAGTACAGGGGCCTTTACCACGTTCTGGGTGGGATCATCTCCCCGATGGATGGGATATCGCCCTCTGACCTCAAAATTGATTCATTATTGCAAAGAGTAGCTGCCGGAGAAGTCAGTGAGGTTTTCATGGCCCTGAGCACCACAATGGAGGGCGAAACCACCACCTTTTACATTTACCGTAAGATAGCTCCATTTCCTGTCAAAGTCAGTACTATAGCACGAGGTGTCGGGTTCGGTGACAACCTGGAATATACCGACGAGGTGACCTTGGCTAGGTCTATTGTTAACAGGCAGCCGTTTATGCCGGAAAACCAGTAAAATAAAGTTAAAAAATAAGATTATGCATGAATTTCCTTTGTCGTGGCTGTTGTCAGCCTTTACACTTTACACGCTCCTTCTGTTTTTTGTTTCCTGGTTAACATCCAGAAAGGCCGATTCTGGCTCCTACTTTTTAGGTAACAAGAAATCACCTTGGTATATTGTTGCATACGGGATGGTCGGAACCTCAATTTCGGGTGTGACATTTATCTCGGTTCCGGGTAATGTTCTCAACCAGAACTTTTACTACATGCCTTTGGTGCTGGGGTTTGTCCTGGGTTATATTGTGATAGCACAGGTATTGATACCGCTCTATTACAAAATGAACCTTACCTCAATTTATACATACCTGGAGCAACGTTTCGGGTTTT
Organism: Bacteroidia bacterium; assembly: GCA_009929175.1. Classification (GTDB taxonomy): domain Bacteria; phylum Bacteroidota; class Bacteroidia; order Bacteroidales; family UBA932; genus Bact-08. The sequence continues at coordinate 5,372 of SABC01000028.1, forward strand.
TCACCTACAAGACAGGTGCAAGTGTGTTTATGGTTTCCCGAATACTGGGTGCTGCTGTCAGGATTTTCGTGGTTGTGCTGGTTCTTCACACATTCCTTCCTGAGGGATCTGTTCCATTTTGGGTCGTTGCATTTATATTTATGTTCCTTATCTTCCTCTATACTTTCCGGGGAGGAGTCAAGACAATCATCTGGACAGATGTATTGCAGACAACATTCATGCTTTTGGCTGTTTTCCTTACAATTTTTTTTATTGCTAAGGAGATGGACTGGAGTGTCGGAGATATGCTTTCTGCAGTTGGCGCATCAGACTTTTCCAATTGGCTGGACTGGGAGTGGAGCAACGGGACAAATGCAATCAAACAGTTTATTGCAGGTATGTTCATTACAATAGTGATGACCGGCCTAGACCAGGAGATGATGCAAAAAAACCTCTCTTGCAAGAATATAAACGAGGCCCAGAAGAATGTTTACACAACCAGTATCACTATTGTTATTGTTAACTACTTCTTCTTGCTGTTGGGAGCAGTACTTGCTCTTTACGTAAGCTCCAAGCTGGGCGGAATGGAGGGTATCAACCTTGCCGATGCCGATGGTGTCTTTACCAAAGCACAGACTGACAAATTATTCCCTACCATTGCCAGCCAGTATCTTGGTCTTGGGGTTGGCTTGTTCTTCATAATTGGACTGATATCGGCTTCCTATCCCAGTGCAGGTGGAGCCCTGACCTCCCTGACAACTTCGTTTTGTATAGATTTTGTAGGGTTCAACAAAAGAAGTGACCTCTCAGAAAAAAGGAAAAAGAGCATCCGCCAAATGGCCCACGCGGGGTTTGCTGTCCTTTTCTTTATAATCATTGTAATTCTAAATATTGTGAACAATCAGGCAATCATTGACCTGGTATATCTCTTGGCTGCGTACACCTACGGTCCTTTGTTGGGTTTCTTCTTCTTTGGTCTGCTCACAAAACATCAGGTAAAGGACCGGTTCATGCCTTATGTGGCGATAGGATCACCCCTCCTGTGTTATGTGCTGGATGTTGCCGGTAAGCATTACCTTGACTTTGGATTCGGCTTTACAATTTTAATAGTAAATGGCCTGGTTACATTCATTGGAATGTATTTGTTGAGGGAGAAAAAAGCATAACATCTGACTTAAGGTTATTGTTATGTGACAGATTATGCTGCCCACGGCCTGTTTTGAGCCGGGGCAGCATTTCCTTTTTATAATTGAGTATTGGATAAAAAGTTTTAACTTTGCATTGCTCAACAACATTCGTAATGCCAATACGTGTCTCCGTCATATCATATCTCAACACCGTGCCTTTTGTGTATGGTCTGCTCAACCACCCAATATCCCGGGATCTTGAGTTGCATTACGCAACACCATCCAAGGCAGCTCAGGACATTATTGAGGGCAAGAGTGATATCGGCATAATCCCATCTGCAGTAATACCTTCGATTTGTAAAGATAACATTGTGTCAGATTACTGCATAGGGGCAGATGGTAATGTTGCAAGCGTCCTCTTGTGCAGCAACGTACCCTTGCAGGAAATAAAACTGGTATACCTGGATGCCGATTCAAGGACATCCGTGCTTTTGTCCAGGATATTGTTCCGGAAGTTTTGGAAGCTAGACCCTTTCTACACTCCTTTTGACTTTTCCTCCCAGCCGATTGACCCATTGAATTCCTATATCCTGATTGGTGACAAGGCCCTGAATTACCACGACAAATTCAGGTATGTTTATGACCTGGCCGGGGAGTGGATCAAGTTCACAAACCTGCCGTTTGTCTTTGCCTGCTGGACCTCTGCTCGCAAGATGGATGACTCGTTCGTAGCAGGCTTCAACGATGCTCTTGGTTTTGGAATATCCAACATGGAGAGGGCTGTCAAAGAGGTCAAACATGGTTTCGATCAAAAGTATGCATTGGATTACCTCAGGGGGAACATCTCGTTTAACCTTGATCCCGATAAAAGGAAAGGACTCTCCGAGTTCTGGAGCCTGGCACTGGAAGAGCTTAAGTCCAAAGTCCGATGGTTCGGCTGATAGCCCCTTTAGCCGGGGTGCGGAATGTCAAACTTTTTAAACGGATTTTACTATGCTCGAAATATTCTACAAACAAAAAGGACTGTTGATTACTACAAGTGAGATCAACGCATTGGATAATCTCGGTTACGATGATATCTTGTGGATAGACCTTACTTCGCCAACCGGCGAAGAAAAACGTGCCATAGAGGAGTATCTCAACACTACATTGCAAAGCAGGGCCCAAGCCGAGGAGATTGAAAGTTCTTCCCGTTATTCCGAATCGGAGACCACGATATTTGCAAACACCAATTTCCTCATACCCGGCCCAGAGGACTATACAATGGAGGCTGTCTCTTTTATAATTTGTGAAGGTATCATTGTCTCCATAAGGCATGTACCTTTGAGGAGCTTCACAGATGTTCAGAGGAGGCTTGTTGCCAATTACCGTTCCATGCCAACAGGATACCACATTCTTATAGGGATACTGGAAAACAGGATAGACCTGGATGCCGACATGATTGAGCTTATGTCCAAGGAGATTGCCTCTTTCAGTAAAAAGGTAGGGCACGGAGGCGAAATGGGCGAGGAGTTTATCCTGGATATAAATCAGTTGCAGGAGAATACCATGATGGTAAGGGAAAACATTGTGGACAAACAGAGGATGATTTCCAGTATACTGAAAAGTGACAAGTTCCCGAGGGATGTCTATACAAAACTCAATGTGTTGATAAAGGATGTGAACTCCCTGATCAACCATACAAATTTCAGCTTTGAAAGGCTGGAATATCTCCAGAACACGGTCCTTGGTCTTATCAACCTGGAGCAGAACCGTATAATGAAGATATTCACGTTTGTTTCCCTTCTGTTTATGCCACCCACGGTAATTGCAAGTATTTACGGAATGAACGTGGACCTTCCTATAATAGGAGGCATGATAGATTTTGCAATCATAATGATGGTAATGTTGTTTTCTGTCATTACTGTTTCCATACTGTTCCGTCGCAAAAAAATGATGTAGGCATTATTTGGCCTGCAATTGCGTTATTCTTTTCCTATATTCTTGGCAATAAACTTGTTGTACAAAGCAAGTGAAACCATGCTGACAACTCCGATTGCTACAAGTATCAGCCAAAGGGTACGTGGCTGGTTGAGAGTATCCACATATCTTACATACAGTGCAGCCCCGAGGAAGCCACCGACACTGCTCCCGATAACACCATAGAGGAAGGAGTATCCAAGGTAGAGTGCCTTTTTGTCGGCAGGAGCAATAAGCCCTATGTAGGATATGAATTTGGGATGGGTTGTCATCTCACCCAATGTAAACACCATTATACCAGTGATGAATATCCAGGGCGATGATGATATGGCAAGTATTGCAAATCCAAGGGTTCCGATACCCATGCCGGTGATCATTGTGGGAAGGGCAGGAGTCTTTTTGACCAGGTTGGAAACCAACAACTGCAGGATTACAATCACACCAGCATTGATTACTGTAACATGTTCAACATCAAAATGCCATCCGGGATTGCTTACGAACAACCCAAGGAAAGAGTTGACAGCATTGTTCACCGCGGTCATATCCACGTAGTCCCGAACATACCATAGTACAGTGCCAAACATTTGGAAATAAAGGATCCAAAAGGCAGAGTACAGCACTATCATAAAAACGAACCTCCAGTCCTTCAGAACCATGAACATCTCCTTGAAAACAGTTGCCAGGTTCTTGTTGCTCTTTGTCCTTGCGGGTTCTTTGTAGATAAATATATTGATCAAAAGCAGCAAGATACCCGTGATTGCAGCCATATAAAAAATATAGCTCCAGGAGTAACTTTTGAGTATAGGAACCAGTATGAGTGGGAAAAGGAGAGCCCCCAGGTTAATGGACCAGTAGAATATGCCGAATCCAAGTGCAGAGTTTGATTCGTTTGTGGTACGGGCAATGGTTCCGGAGATAACCGGTTTGAAAAAACCAGCACCCAACGCCATTATCACAAGAGAACCAAAGACCAGCCCGTAACTGCTTGACATTCCCGTAAGGTAATAACCTGTAATCATACAAACGAAGGCAAATGAAAGGACCTTTTTGTACCCGTACCTGTCGGCAATGGCACCCGAGATAATGGGAAGCAGGTAGAGCAAAGGCGGGATGGTCCCGAGGATGGCACCAGCCTGTTCCTTGCTGAAGCCAAGACCCCCGCTTTCGCTGCCTAATATGAGAAATACCGAGAGTACGGACATTACACCGTAGTATGAGCCTCTCTCCAAAAATTCCATTACAATCACTGTCCAGAATGTTTTTGGAAAGGACCTGATTCCATTTTTCCTGTTCTCCATTTTCAAGAATGTTTGTTTAAAGTTTAAAGCTGTTTGTTTTTAAGTTTTTTCAAAGATAAATCGAAAAGATAAACATCCAAATCAAAAAGAGATAATTTATTTGTGTGATTGTGAAAAAAACGCTACTTTTGGGCTCCCGATTTTGGGCCTATAAATAATGTCTAACTACTAATTTATCAAGAATTTAGAAAATGACAAAAGAAAAAAAAGTTGAGCTCGAACATGACGAGCAAGTAGAAATTATCAAAAAAATTGACGAAAGACTGGAGTCTTTCCTGGAGGACGAGGATGCTCCGGTTGATGGTTTTACCAAAGAAAGGAAAAGCAACGCATCAGTTGCGCCAGACAAATTTGACTGGGATTCTTTCGAAACCGAGTATGTTTACGAGTCTGAAAAAAACGTAATCGAAGATCTTTACAGCCAGACTCTTTCCACCGTTATAGAGAACGAAGTGGTAGAAGGTACAGTGGTAGCCCTCAATAAAAGGGAGGTTATTGTAAACATCGGTTACAAAAGCGAAGGTGTCATCAGTATCAATGAATTCCGCTACAATCCCGAATTGGCCGCAGGCGACAAGGTCGAGGTTTATGTAGAGAATGCAGAGGATAAGAGAGGGCAACTCATCCTATCACATAAGAAAGCAAGGTCACTCCGTTCATGGGACAGGGTAAACGAAGCTTTCGACAAAGACGAAATTGTAAAAGGTTACATCAAGTGCAGGACAAAAGGCGGTATGATCGTGGATGTCTTCGGAATCGAGGCATTCCTGCCAGGTTCCCAGATTGATGTAAAACCGATCAGGGACTACGATGTGTTTGTAAACAAAACCATGGAGTTCAAAATTGTCAAAATCAATCATGAATTCCGTAACGTCGTAGTATCACACAAAGCACTTATTGAGGCCGAACTCGAAGCCCAAAAGGCTGATATCATCGGCAAATTGGAAAAAGGTCAAATCCTCGAAGGGATTGTCAAGAACATCACATCATATGGTGTTTTTGTGGATCTCGGCGGCGTAGATGGTCTTATCCACATCACAGATCTTTCATGGGGCAGGATCAACCATCCTGAGGAGGTTGTACAACTCGACGAAAAGATCAACGTTGTAATCCTTGACTTTGACGATACTAAAAAACGTATAGCACTTGGTCTCAAGCAGCTTAGCTCCCATCCATGGGACTCTCTGGATCAAAACCTACAGGTAGGCGACAAGGTGAAGGGCAAGGTAGTTGTTATAGCAGATTATGGCGCATTCATTGAAATCCAGCCAGGTGTAGAGGGTCTTATCCACGTATCCGAAATGTCTTGGTCACTGCACTTGCGCAGCGCACAAGACTTCCTTAAAGTAGGAGAAGAGGTTGAGGCTGTTATTCTTACACTTGACCGTGATGAGAGGAAGATGTCCCTTGGCATCAAACAACTCAAGAGTGATCCTTGGACAAACATCAACGAGAAGTATCCTGTGGGAACAAAATGTACCGCAACCGTAAGGAATTTCACGAACTTTGGTGTATTCGTCGAACTCGAAGAGGGTGTTGATGGCCTTGTACATATCAGTGATCTTTCCTGGACCAAAAAGATCAAACATCCTTCGGAGTTCACATCGGTAGGTGAGGCAATCGAAGTGGTGGTTTTGGAAGTGGATCAGGACAACCGTCGTCTAAGCCTTGGACACAAACAACTGGAGGAAAATCCATGGGATGTATTTGAAACCATATTTTCAACAAATTCAGTTCATGAAGGAACAATAACCTCTTACGTAGACAAAGGAGCAACAGTTGCACTTCCATACGGAGTTGAGGGTTATGTGAGCCAAAAGAACCTTGTTAAGGAAGATGGAACCCAGGCCAAAGTTGACGAAAAACTCGAATTCAAAGTGATCGAATTCAACAAAACTACAAAACGGATTGTTCTCTCTCATACAAAGCTCTTCGAAGAACCTAAGAAAGAGGAACCGAAGGAGAGATTGTCAGAGAGCGATTCTACTCAAAAGGCAGTTAAAAAGCTAAAAGCCAACCTGGAAAAAACAACCCTGGGTGACATCAGTGAATTGGCAGCTCTTAAGAGTGAGATGGAAAACAACGAATCGGAGAAGTAGATATTGATGAAATTTTCTTTCACATCATTGGGCTCTGCTTCGGCAACGCCCACGGTGAACAGATTTCCAAGCGCTCATGTCCTCAATGTACATGAGCGTTTGTTTTTAATTGACTGTGGGGAGGGGTGCCAAATGCAGCTGAGGAGATATGGGTTTTCTTTTTTGAAGATCCGGGAAATCTTCATAAGCCATATCCACGGTGACCATATCTTTGGTCTCCCGGGACTCCTGTCAAGCATGTCCATGATGGGCAGGAGGGAAGATCTCGATATTTATGCACCACAAGACCTGGCGCCAATACTCAAATCATATCTCCGGTTTTTTGGAGATGGATTCCAGTTCAATGTAAATTTCATTAAAGTAAAGGGCAAAGGATTAATCTCCATTCTCAAAACCAAAAGAGTTGAGGTTTTATCATTTCCGCTTAACCATCGGATTGAATGCTACGGCTATCTCTTCAGGGAGACGGCCCCTGGTCGTAACGTACACAAGCATCTTATAAAACCTTACGGGCTCACCCTTTTCGAGATTGCCCGTCTCAAGGAGGGAGAATCATTGGTAAGGGAGAGTGGCGAGATACTGGAAAATGGCTATTTTACTTACCAACCATATACTCCCCGCTTGTTTGCATATTGTAGCGATACAGCACCCTTCGACGAGCTTCCCGGCTTTGTGCAAGGATGCGATTTGTTGTATCACGAGACTACGTTTGCCTCAGATATGCAGTTGATGGCGGGTCAGACATTGCATTCTACTGCTGCAGATGCAGCGCATTGTGCACAGGATGCCAATGCAGGCAAACTGCTTATAGGTCATTTCTCTTCCAGGTATAAATCTACTTCACTCTTTTTGGAGGAGGCCAGGGCCATTTTTCCCTCAACATACGAAGCAAAAGAGGGCCAAGAGTTCGATATCCCGCTCGTAAAACATTGTAATAATTCTAAATAATCAATATGAGAAAGTTATTTATATCCCTGCTCACCTTTGGAGCTTTAATCGCTTCCACCATTAGTTATGGTCAGGGTGATGACATAAACAAGCAAGTTTCCAAGTTTGGTCAGGTACTTTTTTACCTTAACAACTACTACCTTGATACGCTCAACAACAGCACTATCACAGAGGAGGCCGTAAAAAGCCTTATCTCTTCCCTGGACCCCCACTCATCGTATATTTCGGCAAAGGAGGTAAAGGCAATGAATGAACCGTTGGAAGGTAATTTCGAGGGAGTAGGGATTGAGTTTGCCATTATCAGGGACACTCTCAGTGTTGCATCCACAGTATCTGGTGGCCCCTCAGAGAGGGTAGGTATAAGGTCCGGAGACAAGATCGTTGCAATCGACGGAGAGGACATAGCCTCCAAAGGACTTACAAATGAAATGGTATTCAAATACCTGAGAGGGCCAAAAGGGACCAAGGTAATGCTGGCAGTGGAACGGCGCGGGGTTGAGGGTACCCTTGCTTTTGAGGTGATAAGGGATAAGATTCCGATCAACAGCGTGGATGCTGCATACGAAGCTGCTCCCGGAATTCTGTACATCAAATTGAGTCGCTTTGCTGCCAATTCTACCCATGAAATCATAAACAATATATTGGAGCTGAATATGGGACAACTTAAGGGTTTCATATTGGATCTAAGGGGTAATTCCGGAGGATTTCTCGGTACGGCCATGGAGATTACAAATTTTTTCCTAGAATCGGGTGAGACAATTGTTTATACCGAAGGGTTAAGGGTTCCAAGGATGGAGGAGAAAGCCAGGGGTACCGGATTTTACAAAAATGGACCACTTGCAGTGTTGGTCGATGAGAACTCTGCCTCTGCCAGTGAAATTGTGGCCGGAGCTGTTCAGGACTGGGACCGGGGTGTGATTATCGGTCGCAGGACTTTTGGAAAGGGGCTGGTACAGCAGATGCTTCCCCTTAACGACGGATCCCAGTTAAGACTCACTGTTGCCAGGTACCATACTCCATCGGGCAGGGTTATCCAGTCACCCTATGAAGCTGGTTCTACAGCAGATTATTACAAGGCGTTCATGGAGCGTTACGAAAGGGGGGAGTCATTCAACAGGGATAGCATTCATTTCCCGGATTCTCTCAAATACAGTACACTTAAAAAGAAAAGGACCGTGTACGGAGGTGGAGGAATAATGCCCGACATATTTATCCCTGCCGATACCACCAACTACACTAATTATTACGGAGAGTTATCCAGGAAAGGCGTAATCATTGAATTCATGAATGATTTTTCGGACAAAAACAGGGATTTTTACAAAGGAAAATATCCCAATTTTGAAAAATACTTTGAAGAATTTGAGTTCAACCAGGATGTTTTTGCCCAACTGGCCGATTTCGCTGCTCAAAAAGGAGTGAAACACAACAATCAGGAGATGGAAAAATCCTTAAATCAGATCCGGATTTACATGAAGGCTTTGTTTGCGCGTTCACTTTTTGGAACAACTGCCTTTTACAGGGTGACAAATGGTACCGAAGACAAATCCTTCGAAGCGGCCCTCAGGTTTATCGAAGGGTCAGGCACTAAGCCCCTGTTATAAATTGAGTCTCCTGATAGCAGCCTGGTATGCGGCTGCGTTGCGGTTGTGTTGGGACAGGGTTGTCGCAAAACTGTGTGAGCCATCCAATGAGGGTTTGGCGCAAAAATACAAGTAGTTGTGATTGGAGTAGTTAAGGACTGCATCAATCACCGATGGCGCAGGAATTGTTATAGGCCCGGGAGGCAACCCGCCCCTCTTGTAAGTGTTGTACGGCGAGTCTACTTCCAGATGCTTATACAGGATCCTTTTGATTGACGGGTCGTTGAGTGCATACTTTATAGTAGGGTCAGCCTGTAAGGGCATCCCTTTTTTTAGCCTGTTGAGATAAACGCCGGCAATCACAGGGTGCTCGCTGGCCAGGTTGCTCTCCTCAGCTACAATCGAGGCAAGAGTTGTCACCTCCTGAGGAGTGAGTCCCAGTTTGGAAGCGAGATTGTTCCTTTGTTCGTTCCAAAATTTGCTGTATTCCCTGTGGAGCCTCCTAACTATCTCCTGAGGGGTTGAAGTCCAGTAAACCTCGTAGGTGTTCAACAGGAACATTCCTGGAAAGGACTCGGGAGTAAACCCCAGGGAATCTATCAATTGTTTGTCTTCGAGGACCTCCAATACAGAGGCAGAATCTGCAGATATCTTTTGTGAAACAACGGATGCAAGTTTTTCCAGATTTCTTATGTTTCCCGAAAGCGTCAGATTATGTGGTTTTTGTAACCCAAGGCGAAACATTCTGACTAGTTCTTTATTGCTCATCCCCGGATTGATTTCGTACCTTCCTGGTTTGATTGTGCCATCCAGATTCCTGATTTTTGCAGCCAGTTTAAAACCCTTGATGTTTCGGATAATTACAGCTGAGTCCAGTATTGAGTTCAACTGACCTAAAGTTGTTCCAGGTTGGACATATATTACTGCCTTACCACCGCTGGTGTTATCCCTGCATGCAAGCGTCCATGTGAAATATAATGACAAGGCTGCCAATGCAAAAAGTATAGCAATTACAAAAAAGACAATTTTTTTCATTTGTTGCGTAGTTTTATGGTGGTACCTTCGGCAATGATATGATCCTGCCGGATATTGTTGTATTTGAGCAGCGATTTTAACCTTACTGCATATTTTTGTGAAATATCACGAAGAGTCTCTTTCCCGGATGCGATATGTATCGGGGTTTCCCGCATTGCCTGTTCTTTTTTCCTTGACAGGTATATAATTGTCCCGCTTTCTACAGGTTGTTCATTTGACAAGTCATTAAAGCGGAGCAACTCCTTTCGGAACAACGAAAACTCTTTAGCTATAGAAGAGTAGCTCTCCATGCCTGTGGCCACGATACAGGGTACTCCGTTTGTGGAAAGAATCTCCCTCTGCAAAGAAACATGGTAAAGCACTGAGCCATTTTCGGGAATATACAGGTTGAGGGCCAACACCTCATCGGGTGAATCGGGGAGAGTTGCTTGTGGGTTATCGTATAAATAAAGGGAGTATTTTTCGATGATACCAATTAAAAGTGGTGCGTAATCGGGATTGGTTGCATACCCGGCAGCCTTGAGACCGTGGGCCCAACCACGATAATCCTTTATGTCCAGATTGAAGAGCGAGCTGTATCGGGAACGGTAGCGAAGGAACATCGAGTGGTCCATGAATGATTCCTCTGCACTGTTGTATTTTCGAAAACATTCGTTTTTTGCATCGTCATCGTGACGAATTGTTGCCCCCTTCCAATCATGGCATTTAATACCAAAATGGTTGTTTGCCTTGGTGGCAAGGTATGAGTTGCCAGCCCCGGACTCAAGCAATCCCTGGGCCAATATGATGCTTGCAGGTATCCCAAACTGCTCCATTTGACGAATGGCGATATCCTTGTATTTTAATATGTAGGCCTCCTGGTTAGAGTTTTGGGAATGTAAAGATGTACTTGAAACAAGTATAAGGGAGAGCATTACCGAAAACATTTTTAAATAAACAGGCATAATAATCATTACTCTGTCGGCAAAATTACTAATTTTGCAACAATCTCAAATAAAAAAGAATGAAGCGAAAAGAACTGTCGATTAGCTACGAGGAGTATACTGGTAGGGAAGAGCTTCCACAAAAGGACAGGGAGTTGCTGCACTTGGCTAAACAAGCAGCACAAGGTGCCTACGCCCCTTATTCCAGGTTCAAGGTTGGTGCAGCCTTGTTGCTTGATAATGGTGAGATGGTCTCTGCAAGCAACCAGGAGAATGCGGCATACCCGTCCGGGTTATGTGCCGAAAGGGTAGCCCTGTTTTATGCACATGCAAAATACCCGAACGCCAGGGTTGTAGCCCTTGCTGTTACTGCAATAGTAGATGGCAAACAGTGTGAAACCCCGACATATCCTTGTGGTGCTTGCAGGCAGGTCATGGCAGAATCCGAGCAGAGGGGTTCCGGCAGTATAAGGATAGTAATTGGCGGAGAGAAGGTTACACAGGCAGTCACCGGGACATCATCTCTTTTGCCGTTTGTATTTGACAATCTTCCCAAATAGTTTTTCTCTCATTTGGAAAATTGTATTATCTTTGTGCGGGGTAAGTCATATACGACCAGCTCCCACTGAACTCCCCCAGGGTCGGAAGGCAGCAAGGGTAGGTGGTTGTAGCGGTGCGATATATTAAGCTTACCCTTTTTCTATTTAACTTTCTCAAAATAATCAATATGAAAATAGCAGTAGGGCTTTCGGGAGGAGTGGATTCCAGCGTAGCTGCTTTTTTGCTCAAGCAACAAGGGCATGATGTAATAGCCCTCTTTATGCAAAACTGGCACGACACCACAGGAACCCTTTTTGGGGATTGCCCATGGAAGGATGACCGTGCAATTGCAGAGATGGTCGCAAAAAAACTTGATATTCCTTTCCATTTTGTTGACCTGAGCGAAGAATATGGCAAAAGGGTGGTGGATTATATGTTCGGGGAGTACAAGATGGGCAGGACCCCCAATCCCGATGTGCTCTGTAACCGGGAAATCAAGTTCGAAGCCTTTTTAAACCACGCACTTGCACTTGGTGCTGATTTTGTTGCCACCGGACATTATTGCAGGAAAGAGAGCTTTACCAACCCTGATGGAAAAGAGATGTTCCGGTTGCTTGAGGGTGCCGATCCAAACAAAGACCAGAGTTATTTCCTGTGTCAACTTTCACAACATCAGCTTTCAAAGGCTCTTTTCCCGATAGGGCACTTGCTCAAACCTCAGGTTAGGGATATTGCTGCAAAAGCAAAACTGCCCTCAGCAAACAAAAAGGATTCACAGGGAATATGTTTTGTAGGTAAGATTGACCTTCCGGTATTCCTGCAGCAAAAACTGGAACCCAAAGAGGGACCTGTGGTTGAGATTTTCAGGGATTTCTACGATAATAATGAACTTTTCAGATTGCAAGAGGATCCTGGCGGATTCTCAGATTCTGATCTTGAATCCTTGTCAAAACCTTATGATTACTCTGTTTCTTCGGGTAAAGTTATTGGCAAACACAACGGAGCACATTATTATACAATAGGGCAAAGGAAAGGACTGAATATAGGAGGTCATGCCACTCCGATCTTTGTTTTAGCTACAGATACCATTAACAACATAATATATGTTGGCGAAGGTCAAGATCATCCCGGATTATACCGTAAAGCATTGTTCATGAATACGGATGAGATCCATTGGATCAGGCCGGACCTCGCTCTGGCTCCCGGCCAAAAGAGGGGGGTAAGGGCAAGAATCCGATACCGCCAACCTCTCCAAGAGGCAGAGTTGGTCAGGAGAGAAGATGGCTATTACCTTTTGTTCGAGCAAGCCCAAAGAGGAATAACCCCGGGACAATTTGCCGCATGGTATTCAGACGAAGAGCTGATCGGTTCCGGGGTAATACACTAGTCTGTTTCCTTATAATTTGTAATCTCTTTCGTTGGGGTGAAGCCGGGTTTGGGATAGTTGAACAAAGGGAATACTTGTTCGGTATCTCCCGATGTGTAATCCCATATGGATGAATAATCTTCTTTCCTTTCACCCATGCTCTCAACCTCTTTAAGGTAAGAGTTTACGGACCTGTTTTCAATAATGTAAACCTTACCTAGTTTTCCAATGATTGGGCTATGCTCCCTGGTGTGGTCGTGGTCGAATCTTAGAATCCTCTTTCCCTCTTTTGATATCCCTACCATTTGAAATGTCATGCTTTTACCTATGGCAGGAAGGTTCAAAACGTTCCTGTCGGTAGGTACAAACGGCAGTGAATTTGTTTTCATGAACCTGTTCAATGATGCGGCCAGGTCAGTACCATGGCGGAATATTTTATTAAGCTCCTTCTGCTGAGCCTCATTCATTTTGCCAAATGATTTTTCCTCGAATTGTTCCTGCATGGAACGACTGTTGGGTGCAAACATCTCCATGTTCTCTTCGAATCCTTTGACTGTAAATGTATAGTAAGTTACTACTCCCAAAGAGTTCAATGCTTGCCTTAGCTTTGCAGTATGGCCCCTTCTTGATGCAGCCGCAGTGAATACAAGCTGGTTGGAAATTGTCCACCCGGCCGATACTATGGCTTCGATACATTTCCTGGCTTCTACAGTAATCTCAAGCGGACTCTGGAAATGGGTCTGGATGACAAACTGTCTGATGCCTGCCTTAAGACCTTTTTCTTTGAAGCGTTTCAATATATCTATCAATTCGTTGTCTATCCTCATTGGCAGGTAGGCCAAGAGTCTTGACCCTAGCCTTACCCTCTGTATTTCATAATACTTTTGACCTTCTGCTTTGAGCATATTGGCCTCCTTTTTCCTGACAGCCATTTTCAAAACTGCATCGAGGATTTTGTCCAGCACCCTGTTCCTGCTCATCAGGGCATCTCCCCCTGTTATCAGGATGTCCCTGATCTGGGAGTCGCTTTCAAAGTAATCCATCAGCTTGGAGAGCTTTTTTTCCCAGCTTTCCTGAGGTTTAAGAGCATCCAGGTCAAAGTTGAGCCGTTCGCTCTGGAAATCATACATCCTCTGGCAAGAGGCACACAGTCCTCCACAACTCCTCCCTCGTGTATCCGGAATCATGATGGCTACCTCAGGGTATCTCCTGTGTATATTGTGTCCGTCCGGGAGAAGCCATCCGGCGGCATTGGGTTCGCCCGGTACCACAAGGTCTTCACGCTCCCAGGCCTTGATGTTTCCGTAGGTGTCTACAAGCGATTCCGTGTAAAGGACGTATGACCTTATTGCTTGATCATCAAATCCATTAGGCTCGGTGTTAAGCAGCGAAATATAGTAGGGTGTTATAAAAAAAGGGATCCTTTTGTTGCGTGCCCTTCCCAACATTTTCATGGTCTTTGTGGAAAGGCTCTCTTCCATGAAAAGGTTTAGCTCTGCCGGGGTTTTAATGGCCATGGCAAGGTGGAACCTAAAGTCGTTCCACCACTCGTTTACTTGTCTCTTTTTTTGTTCATGGTCCATACCCTGCTCAAACTGGTATCGAGACGCCTGGGAAAGTGATCTCTTTTCAATTTTCTTGATCAAAAGTCCGATAATGAAATCCTTCCTTACTGCCCTCTTTTCCCGAATCTCCTTTTCCAGGCCGGTTGGCCACCTTTTCATGTGTTTGACAAATTTATACTCAGTATAAGTTCCATCTTTCTTGACACCTGTCATCCTGCACAAAATCTGGAACAGATCTTCAAAAAGGTCGGGTGTGGTGCCTTGCTTTGGGTCGCCACGCAAAAAATTCCACAGCATTGAAAAGGTCTCAATGTATATTTTGTCTCCCCTTGAAAGCTCCGGAATGTATTTGGCTTCGTGTTCCAGCATCTCCAGTACCAGCTTGGCATTTTTAACTGAAGTGTCTGAAATGTTGTTTTTTATTAAATCGGTTGCAAATTTGCGTAAAGAGTCAAAAAAAGACTCTTCGGTATTGCTGTCCATTGCCATGCCCACAATTACCGGGAGAGTCTTCTTGAATTTATTGAGTACATATTGCGCCATCTTATCAAATTTTAGTTTCTATCCCTACAAATTTAATAAAAAAAGGCTTTTTTTTTCTATTTTTTCAATGTAAACGATGGGTTTGTGAAATTAAAGCCACACTCTTGCAAGATTTTGGAGGTGACATGTTGCCCTTCGAGGATAATTGAGGATGCCTCTCCCATTGCTGTTTTCAAAACAAACCCGGGTATACGGATTTTTGCAAATGTTTTGTACAGTTCCGATAATTTATTGGCTAATTCTTTATAAGTAATAGGGTTGGGGGCACACATGTTTACAATGTTCCCATTTGGAATGCAATTGTTTTCGGCTATCGAGACAAAAGCCCGTATGAGGTCTTCCAGCATAATCCAAGAGATAATCTGACTTCCGTTGCCAAAAATGGCTGTAACTCCAAATTTAAAAGGGAGGGCCATTTTTGGCAGTGCTCCTCCTGATTGATCCATGACAACACCAAGCCGGGCAATCACAACCCGTGTAATATCACTGGCCGAAAGGGC
>SABC01000118.1 GCA_009929175.1 Bacteroidia bacterium
GGATTCCGCCTGCATTCTGCCGTTTGCTTTAGCACAGCCCCTTTGAGCAAAATCTTCCAGCCTGCGGCCTGCTACAAATTGCAGCCTTTGCCGCGGCAATGGGTAGGGATGGTAGTAAGGATAGAAGAGAAGAGAAGAGAAGAGAAGAGAAGAGAAGAGAAGAGAAGGAAGCAACCAGCAGTTTGAAATTTTTGAAGCCGGGTTTTTCAGAAAGTTGTACCCTCCTTAATTTGCCATGCAGAATCCTTCCGGCTATTTTTTTTAATTATTAATTTCTGAACTATCAATTAAAAACACATTTACTATGAAAATAATAAGTTCTCTACTATTGAAAATTGCCTTTCTATCGCTGCTATATCTCATGGGCAATGGTGCAAAAGCACAAAATTTAGGGCATTGTGGATACGTTGATCCACAAAGCACCAATGATTATTATGGTCCGGGGTGCGAAAACCTGAGTGATGCCTGGATCAATAAATACAGAACACCAGGATATTGGATTCCTGATGAAAACACACCTATAAAAACCATCTTGGTGAATTGGATTATTTGCAGAGATGATAATGGTGAAAATGGATGGCAGGACATCCCGGAATTCCATCAACAAGTTGACCTGATGTTTACTCATATCAATGAAAGGTACAGTAATTCCCAACCAAAAGGATACGCCCTAACCTGCGAGCCTTCCTACACACATGTTTATGATACCAGAATCAGGTTTGAACTGAATGAAATTATCTTTCTCAATAACACAACATTTAATGAGTCATGTTGGCAAACCAATGATATTTTGGAATATGTCTATCAAAATTATCCAGGCTCAGAAAATGCACTCAACCATGTATTCACTCAGCCTCCACAGCCATGCTATGGTGGGGCTTGGGGATTTTATACTGAATCTGGGCCAAATAACAATGCATACGTTAAAACCTGGGGTTCAATGTGGGATCCAACTGGTTGGTTTGTTGTTTGGCCTGACCATATAGGGCACATCGTACATGAATATGGACATGCTGTGGGGCAACATCATACCTACGATGGAGAGCAAACCAACATTTCTCACTATGATTTTTTGGATGATGTTTTTGGTCTTTGCCCTGAACCACTTATGATGAATGCCACTAATCCCTGCTTTGATAATTGTGGGCAACCTAATGCACCCTGTCCATGTTCTCCAACGCCGGGTCATATATGTTATTTGCTTGGCAGTTGCTTTTTCGAACATTACAATCCACCCTATCCTCTGATGTCGGGGATGGAGGGGCCAACAATAACATACATAAGTCCAAAATCTGCAGGTAGGATGCACCGGGCATTGTCATTATATGAAAACACATTTGAAATGAATAATAAGCCTATGCACAAGTATGTAAAAGAGAAGCATCCTTTTGAAGTGCCGCTCACAATCAATGAAGATGAAACCTGGGATTTTGCAATTAAGATGTACCAGGATATCATCATTCCGGATGGGCGAACACTTACAATTACGTGCGAAGTTAAAATGCCTCTCTCAGGTAAAATCATAGTTGAACCGGGTGGCAAATTGGTTGTAGATGGTGGCACCATAACCTGTGCACATAATGGTTTCTGGGGCGGCATAGAGGTTTGGGGCGATGTTGAAGCCCATCAATACACCATCAACGGCCAATGTGCACAGGGGCAGGTCATCCTGAAAAACGGTGCGGTAATTGAAAATGCTATCCTTGGAGTATTCGCGGGAAAATTCGCTGAAAACAGTGATGGGTATGATGACGATTATGCAGGAGGGATTATTCAGGTGCAAGGAAATCAAAGCCTTGATGAGCCTGCTGCAAGTTTCATCAATAATGAATGGGCAGTTACATTCAGGCCTTACCAAAATTATCACCCTTTTTCAGGCAACCCCATGCATAACCTGAGTTATTTCACCAATGCCCAGTTCGAGGTAAATAACGACTACCACGCATCGCCATGGTACAAGGAAATGGTAAGGCTAATTCAGGTAGATGGCATAACATTTAGCGGCTGCTCATTCGAAAACAGTCAGAGCAAATACGGCGAGGGAATAAGTGCTATAGGCTCCGGATTTCTGGTTAATGATTATTGCGCTGCTACTTCACTACCACCAATGGGTTGCAATCCAGAGGATATTGTCCCGGCTTCTTTTACAAATCTGGCCAGGGCTGTAAGTGCCGCCAACTCCGGTAGCCACACCGTAAGTATTGCAAATGCCAATTTTTACAACAACAGCATAGGCGTAAAACTCACCAGTGTACAAAACGCCTCCATCATTTCAAATCAATTCCACATTGCTGAAGCCACTGCTAACGAGCAAGACCAATGCGGTGAAAGAGCTTCCGGCTATGGCATCTGGATGGACAACTGCTCCGGCTTTGCCATCGAAGAAAACTACTTTACCAAAGCCAGCGGTGCACCGGCAGGAAATTACACGGGCATCTATATAAACAATACCGAAGCAGCCGATGAGGTTTACAAAAACTATTTTGATGGCCTTAGCTACGCCAATTATGCAGAAGGGAAGAATTGGTTTGAAGATCATACCTGGGAAGGCCTTGCTTACTACTGCAACGAAAATACCGGTAACTGGCAGGATATTACTGTAGCCGCAGGTGACCCCTCTGGAATTCAAAGTCCAATTGGTTCGGATGATTTACCTGCCGGTAATACTTTTTCAGACAATGCCAATTCAAATATTTATAACGATGGAAATTACTGGATCGGCTATTTCTATTATGCGCCTTCACCTGGAAATACAAACACACCTTACTATCCTGATGAGGTTTACCGTGTTATCCGTGAAGAGGTTGTGGGTGTCCAAAACAACTGCCTGTCGCATTATGGTGGTGGAGGCAGCGGCATTGATGTAAGGAGTTTGGTTCTTTCGCCCGGTGAAAAACTGGAAACCGAACAGGCCTATGCTGGATACCTGGCAGATTACAACAATGTAAAAGTTCTTTATAACAACCTGAAAGACGGCGGAAACACCGAGACCACCCTCGAAGATGTAGAAAGCTCATGGCCTGCTGATATGTGGGAACTAAGGGCAGAACTACTCGGTAAATCCCCACACCTTTCGATGGAAGTGCTAAAAGCCGCGGCGGATAAAACCGAGGTTTTGCCCGAAAGTATGATCTTTGAAATCATGGCCGCCAATCCTGACGAGCTTCGTAAAGAGGATCTGATAAAATACCTTGAGGATAAGGAAAATCCTTTACCCGGGTATATGATTGATATTCTTCAGCAGGTGGCAACGGGTACAAGTTATAAAACCGTTCTGCAAAAAGATATGGCACATTACAACCGTTTAAAAACCAGGGCAGCCCATGATATGATCCGAAGTCTGCTTAACGATACCATTTTAAATACTAGCGAATTGCGCAACTGGTTAGATAATTTGGGAGGCAAGCGTGCTGATGAGCAAATCATTTCAACCTACATTCAGGAAGGCAATTACACTGACGCACTGGCACTGGCCGGCATGATGCCTGCACTCTACAACTATGGTGACAATGCATTGGCAGAACACGATTACTATACCGAAATGCTCGACCTTAGCATAAACCTTGCCCAGCAGGGAAGGTCATTTTTTGATCTCGACAGTACCGAAGTGAACAATCTTGCCTACATTGCCAACAACAGCAAGGGCACAGGTGGGGCACAGGCAAGGGGTATTTTGGAATCAGCTTATGCATATAATTTCTGCAATTGCCTTAACGTATCCGACACTTCCGGTTATAAAAGCAGTAGCAGTTTTAGTAAGGATTCCTTTAACCAGGCTTTCGGGGTTGAAATAGATGTGAAACCAAATCCGGCCAGCGATTGGGTTTCCTTCAATTATACTTTGCCCGATAGTGAGTTGGAAGGTCTTATCAAAATATCCGATGTAAACGGAAAGATAATTGAAACCTTTACCGTAACCGGACTGCAGGGACAAAAGGTGTGGGATACCCGAAAAACAGATTCAGGAATTTATTTCTACACTTTCACAGTAAATGGGATTTCAAAATCCGGTAAATTGGTAATTAACAAATAATAAAAACGGAGGATGGTCGAAAGGCTGTCCTCCTAATTTATTGTATTATGAAAAAAATAATTATAACATTCTTACTTGTTACTTCTTATATATCCCTGTTTTCACAAAATTATGTGATGAATTGGCAGTCCTGTTTTGGGGG
>SABC01000029.1 GCA_009929175.1 Bacteroidia bacterium
ACGAAAGTCCTTGCTCCCAACTCTTTATCCATCATATAGAGAGCTGCTCCGTTATCGCCGACCATCTTGAGCTTGTCGATTATCTCCAAAGCGCTCTCCTCCTCCTCGGCCTGTTCATCAATAAACCACTGCAGCATGTTTGCTGTTGCATGGTCACGCTCTTTGAGGGCTGTTTCGTAGCAGTTATGGATCATGTCCGTTACTTTGCACTCATGTTCGTATGTGCTGTCAAAAATCTCCTTGATCCCCTTCCAGTCTGTCTCAACAGCTGCAATAGGCTCAAGCTTGACATTGCCGCCACGGGCAATCACATAATCAAAAATCTTGAGAGCATGTGATACCTCCTCCTGGTACTGTACCCTCATCCAGTTTGCAAAACCGGTCAATCCCTTTTGTGCAAGGTATGACGACATTGACAAATACAAATAAGCACTCCAGAATTCTGCATTGATCTGTTTGTTCAAAATTTCCTCTACACTTTTCTTGAATCTCATAATAATATAAAATTTAACGGTTATTTAATTTTCAACTATCCTATAACAATCATACCTCCCAATCTGTTTTGCCTCCGAGAACAAATTTGGGCACATCACGGGAACTTGAGGTAAAAAATGCTACCCTCTCCCGGAGAGGATTCAAGCCAGATCTTCCCTCCCATAAGGCGTGTAAATTCCTTTACTATGGAGAGCCCAAGTCCTGTACCACCATAAACCCGGGCACTCCCCTCCTCAACCTGGGTGAATCTTTCAAAGATCCTCGAATGATGGTCCTCCGGAATTCCAATACCGGTATCCTTCACAAATATCAAAACCCCGTCAGCCTCAGCCCGAAAACCAATTTCTACATAACCCGAAGGGGTGAACTTTATGGCATTGTTGACCAGATTGATCAAAACCTGCTGCAGTTTAAGCTTATCGTTCTCAATCATGTACTCCCTAACATCGGGTTTGGAGAGTTTAATCTCTATATTGGTTGTCTGTTTGTGGAAGAATTGCCAGACATCCTCAACAATAGGGACAAGGTCAAATTTTTCTTTAAGTATATTGACTCTTCCTGCCTCAATTTTTGCCACATCCATAACATCGTTTATGGTGTAAAGCAACCTGCGGGCACTTTTGTTAATGATCCCTATGTACTCTTTTTGTTCGGGATCCATTACCTCTCCCATCAACAGCTCCGAAAAACCAATGATGCCATTCAATGGAGTCCTGATCTCATGACTCATGTTGGAGAGGAATGTGGTCTTCATCCTGTCACTTTTTTCGGCCTCTTCCTTAGCCTCCTTAAGCTGTTGGAAATTTGTCAGTTTCTCGATGAAAATCCCTATGGTATTGGCGAAAATTTCAAACAATAACAGGTCCTCCTCGCTGTAGGCTTCGGGGTCGTTGTAATCCTGCACCGCTGCAACCCCTATCACCTCTTTGAGTGTAGAATCCATCAACGGAGCACCCATCCAAACAGGAGAGTCCTCACCATAAGTTTCCAGACTGAAAACCTTTTTAATATCCTGCTCAGATTCACTTGTAACAAGCATTCCCTTACCTGTGACCCTAACATATTCGGTGAGGGAGTTTTCCAGCGATTCTGTAAAACCATCCTCCACACTGTCAAATTCATCTACATAATAGGGATAACTGTAAACCCTTTTATCCTTGTCATAAAGTGCTATGTAAAAATTTGCAGCCCTTATCACTCTCTTCATATGGAAATGGACCTTCTCCAGGAAGATTTTCAGATCGGTATCAAACATGGATATCCTGGACAAATAGAGCAAAACCTCCTGCATCTCCCTTTTCTTATGGCTAAGGGTAGAGTCCCGGATAATTGCCCCCACACCGGTCTCTCCGTGGCTAAGCTTTATCGGGAACTTCATGGTCTCGGAAACCCTGCCGTCTATCATCTCCTCGAACCATACTATCTCCCCGCTCTCCACAACCCTTTTATCGGAGTCGTTATAGTTGCTTGCTATCTCGTTGGGAAAAAGGTCAAAATCGCTTTTACCGAGCAACTCTTCCCTGGTCTTTCCCATCTCTGTACAAAAATGGTCATTCACAACCACATACCTAAAAGAACTATCTTTCATGAACATGAAATCACTGTTCATGTTGATAAACGAGTTGTACCTGGCCTCATTCTCAACCAGTTCTCTTTTTGCCCTGTGGTTATCCATCCGGTTTATAAGCAACCTGCCCACCAACACCGAAAAGAGAGGATAAATAAAAAGGATTGTGAGTGACATTTTCCTGAATGTCTCTGACCGGATAACCGGATCCTGGATCAGGAAAATGGAGAACAGCATCAGCAGGTGGGCAACAAACCCGGCACCCGCCAGTTCGGCAATACGCCTCCCCCCCTTCCGCCACTCAGGGCGAAGCCATTTCCATACCAACCCGGTCGCTGCAGAGAAGACAATTGAGGCAATCCCCATCCACACCCCGGGACCGCCCATGAACAGCCTGTATGTTCCGGCAACAACTATAGCCGCGACTGTTGCAACGGGCCCGAAAAAGAGGCCTACATTGACCATCAATATGCTACGGCTGTCAAACACCAGCCCTGGGGAGAATTCCCAGTTTGTGAGCATCAGAAGAATGGCAACACAGCCCAATACCAAACCTGTCATAAGCTGGTTCCTGCGGCTGCGGTACGCTGTTTCGTTGGCCCAGATTATATCATACAAAAATGTGACAGCAAGCAATATGGCCACATTTTGCAACAAACCTGTAAGGAGGGTATCACTCATGATAACAAATCTAGTAAAAAAACAGCAAAATATGTTTTTTGAACAGTAACAAATATCAAATGTTATTCATATAACCAAAATTAAAAAGAGATGAAGGATGATTCCGTTAAAAAAGAGTTTCCGGTAACCGGAATGAGCTGTGCAGGATGTGCTGCCGGGGTAGAAAAAAGGGTAGCCTCGCGCGAAGGTGTGAAAAACGCAGCTGTCAATTTTGCAAACAAAAGCATTCTGGTAGAGTTTGACCCATTGGTAACCAACCCGGTAAAACTTAGGCAGAGCGTCCAGGAGATAGGATATGACATGATCACGGAAGAAGAGGGAAAGGCCAATCAAATCGTAAAGGAGAAAGAGCAACAAAACTACCGCAGGTTAAAACGCAACACCCTTATGGCATGGGCATTGTCAATTCCGATTATGATCTGGTCCATGTTCTTCATGCACAACCCGCAATACAACATTCCAATGATGCTTCTTTCAATACCGGTGCTTTTTGTATTTGGAAGGGAGTTTTACATCAACGGGTTCAAAACGCTCACAAAAGGGAGTGCAACCATGGACACCCTGGTTGCATTAAGTACTGTGATAGCTTTTTTATTCAGTACGTTCAACACCTTTTTTCCGGAATTCTGGCTCTCCAGGGGGATCGAACCGGTTGTCTACTACGAAGCAGCAACTATGATTGTGGCATTTGTCCTATTGGGCAGATTGCTGGAAGAGAAGGCCAAAGGCAATACCTCATCGGCAATCCGCAAGCTGATGGGGCTGCAACCAAAAGATGCTACGCTGGTAAGAGAGGGAGAGGCGGCCATTGTGCCAATATCATCCATAGAAAAGGGAGATACAATCAGGGTAAAACCCGGAGAGAAAATACCCGTTGACGGGACAATCATCTCCGGGGAGTCATATGTGGACGAAAGCATGATCACGGGAGAGCCTGTCCCTGCATCCAAAACCATTGGTCAGAAGGTGCTTGCCGGCACAATCAACCAAAAGGGCACCTTTGATTTCACTGCCGAAAAAATTGGCGGCGAGTCCCTCCTGGGACAAATAATAAAAACTGTCCGGGAAGCCCAGGGCAGTAAAGCCCCGGTGCAACGTATTGCCGACAAAATAGCCTCGGTTTTTGTACCTGTAGTAGCGGGAATTTCACTTCTGACACTGGTTGTCTGGCTTTTGGCCGGAGGAACCGGAGAGTTCGCCAAAGCTATACTTTCGGCCGTATCGGTACTGGTTATCGCGTGCCCGTGTGCACTCGGCCTGGCTACTCCCACAGCCCTGATGGTAGGTATCGGCAAGGGGGCCCGGGAACATATTCTCATCAAAGATGCTACTGCCCTGGAGCAAATGAAAAAGGTAGATGTTGTGGTGCTGGACAAAACCGGGACCATTACCGAGGGTAAGCCTCAGGTGAGCGACTGGGTATGGCTTAAGGATTTGCCGTCGGAGCTTATACTCAAATACACCAACATTATTTTTTCAATAGAGGAGAGGTCGGAGCACCCTTTGGCAGGAGCTGTGACAGAATATATAAAAAAGGGGGCAGCAGGCAACAAACCGGTTGCAATTGACCTGGAGAGTTTCCAAAGCATAACCGGTATGGGTGTAGAAGCAATCGCAGAGGGTACTGATTACTACCTGGGAAGCCGCAAAAAGTTACCACAAGAGGTTGCAAACTCAATGGACATTCCATTTGAGGCTACCGGCAAAAGCCTGATTATATTTTGTGTGAACAAAGAGCCTTATGCCGTCATAGGGGTGAGGGATACTATTAAGGAAGGATCTGTACAAGCTGTCAGGGAGCTCAAGAAGATGGGTATAGAGGTGCATATGCTCACCGGCGACAACAGAGCCAACGCCTCTGCTATTGCCAGGGAGACAGGCATAGAACATTTTGGTGCAGAGGCTCTGCCTCAAGACAAGGAGGAGTATATAAAAAACCTGCAGGCAATGGGGAGAGTTGTAGCTATGACCGGAGACGGCATAAATGACTCGCAGGCACTCAGCAGGGCCGATGTTAGCATCGCCATGGGTAAGGGAACCGACATTGCTATGGATGTGGCAATGATGACCCTCATCTCTTCCGATATTTCACTGATTCCAAAGGCTTTTAACCTTTCCAGGAGAACAGTGAAGCTAATCCACCAGAATCTTTTTTGGGCTTTTATCTACAACCTGATAGGAATCCCGATTGCTGCCGGGGTACTTTATCCCTTTACCGGAATATTGCTCAACCCCATGATAGCAGCAGCCGCAATGGCATTCAGTTCCGTATCGGTGGTCCTGAACAGCTTGCGGCTGGGTAAATAACTTTAAAAAGCAGGGAACCTACCTCCACCCGAACGGATGGGGTGCCAGTTCTTTTGCTGCAAACGGGTGGTAATCCCCTTTTAGGCCAACGGGCGAAGCATTCCTGATGTCGTACACTATCTGGATCGACTTCCTTGCTTCGGTGATTCCAAAACCCTCCCCTTTGAGTATGTTCTGGTAAGAGACGGTGTGGAGGTCGGCAAATCCGTCGGTGAATTCTATCTCCTGACCACCAATGTTGAATGAGCGGTAAATCCTCTGACCTTTAGAAGAGATCTCCTCGGGAAGGGTAGCATCGTTAATGCTGAGGAAATAACGCACCCTGGCCTTTTCGAACTCAATAAATCCGGCAACCCTGTCGTGGGTACTTACATGAACAACATTTTTCTTTACCTCTCCGAATATCCAGTAGAGCATATCGTAAAAATGAATCCCGATATTTGTGGCAATCCCGCCGCTACGGTGCACATCCCCCTTCCAGCTTGTAAAGAACCAGTTTCCCCTGGAGGTGATGTAGGTGAGGTCCATGTCGTATACTTTGCCGGCAGGGCCTTCGTCGACCATTTTTTTGAGTGCCAGGATCGACTGGTGGTACCTTAGCTGTAGTATTGTGAAGACACGTTTTCCGCTCTCCTTTTCGGCCTTTTCCAGGGCATCAAGGTTCCATGGATTCAAAACCAGGGGTTTTTCGGATATCACGTTCACTCCCAGCTTAAGACCATACCTGATGTGGGCATCATGCATATAATCCGGGGAACAAACAGAGAGATAGTCCACGCCACGGCCCTCTTCCTTTGCTTTCGAAAGATGCCTGTCAAAAAGTTCAAACTCCTTGAAAAACGAGCACTCAGGGAAGAAACTATCCATGATGCCTACACTGTCAAAAGGATCGACAGCTGCAAGCAGGTTGTTTCCTGTCTCTTTGATTGCTTTAAAATGACGAGGTGCAATATAACCTGCAGCTCCCATCAAAGCAAATTGTTTAGTAGTTTCCAACTTGTATATTTTTTTACTATTAATCAAATATATAAAATAATCCGCTCAAAAAAAATCAGAAGTTCCAGCCAAAGGGATGGGATGCACTTTCCTTGACAGCAAAAGGATGGTAGTCACCTATTAAACCAACTGGTTTTGCGTTCCGTATCGAATGGACTATACCTATAGAAGCCTTTGCCTCTTCCAGCCCAAAGCCCTTGCCTTCCAGGATGTGTTTGTAAGAGTCGGTGTGCAACTCTGTGAACCCGTCCGAAAACTCCACCTCCTGCCCCTCCATCATCAACGATCGGTAGGTGCGTTTACCGGAGAGCAACGCCTCCTGAGGCAAAGTGTCGGGATTTATACTCAGGAAATAGCGCACCCTGGCCCTCTCCATCTCCAGATAGCCGGCCACCCTGTCATGCGAAGCTACATGGACAATATTTTGCCTTACACTGCCAAAGACCCACGATAGCATATCGTAAAAATGGACTCCGATATTGGTTGCCACTCCGCCGCTTTTGCGCACATCCCCTTTCCAGCTGGTAAAATACCAATTTCCCCGGGAGGTTATGTAGGTAAGGTCTACGTCATATATCTTATCCGCAGGACCATTGTCTATCTTGTCCTTAAGTTCAATTATTGCTTTGTGCAGCCTCAGTTGCAATATGTTATATACTTTTTTCCCGGTTTCCTTTTCTACGTTCCGGAGGGCATCAATGTTCCATGGGTTCAATACGAGTGGCTTTTCACAAATAACATCGGCTCCGGCCCTTAGACCAAAACGGATATGGGCATCGTGCAGGTAATTTGGTGTGCATATCGATACATAGTCCAGCTTGCCGCTGCATTTGCCGTCATCCCTGCGGATCACGTTGTTTTCCATCTTTGTGACATGGCGTTCAAACAGCTCATACTGGGTAAAAAACGAGCACTTTGGGAAATAGGAGTCAATAATTCCCACGGAATCAAATATATCATAAGCAGCACAAAGAACATTTCCGGTATCCTTGATGGCTTTCATGTGTCTTGGGGCGATATACCCGGCGGCACCTATCAGGGCAAAATTTTTCACTCTTGGTCTCCTTTTAAAATATCCGGCAAATATACACAAAATGTGCCATGGTGGTGTATCTCGCTTGCCCTATTCATACATTTCGCTGTAATAGCTCTGGTAGTCACCCGATGTAACCCTTTGGAGCCACACCTCGTTTTCCAGATACCATTTCACAGTCTTCTCGATCCCCTCCTCAAATTGTAAAGAGGGGCTCCACCCAAGCTCTTTGTGCAGCTTGGACGAATCGATTGCATACCTGAGGTCATGTCCGGCCCTGTCAGTAACATAAGTTATGAGGGATTCTCCGGATCCCTCAGGTCTTCCCAGTTGTTTGTCTACAGTTTTTATCAGAACCTTGATAAGGTCAATGTTTTTCCATTCGTTGAAACCTCCGATATTGTAAGTATCCCCAACCTTGCCTTTGTGGAAAATCAGGTCAATGGCCCTGGCGTGGTCCTCAACATAGAGCCAATCCCTTACGTTCTCTCCTTTGCCGTAAACAGGAAGCGGTTTGTTGTTCTTGATATTGTTTATGAAGAGAGGAATCAGTTTCTCGGGGAACTGGTATCCGCCATAGTTATTGGAACAGTTGGAAATCACAACGGGCAACCCGTAGGTGTCGTGGTAAGCCCTCACAAAATGGTCACTCCCTGCTTTCGAGGCTGAGTATGGTGAATGAGGGTCATACCGGGTTTCTTCGGTAAAAAAAGTCCCGTCATTCTCCAATGAACCGTAAACCTCATCTGTAGAGACATGGTAGAAAAGCTTTCCCTCAAACCCGGCCTTCCCTTCGCGGCCCCAATGGTTCTTGGCAGCCTGGAGCAGGGAGAGCGTCCCCATTATATTGGTCCTTGCAAATGAAAAAGGGTCCTTAATGGAGCGGTCCACATGTGATTCTGCCGCCAGATGGATAACCGCGTCAATATCATATTTGGCAAACAGCAACACCATATTATCGTAATCACAAACATCCCCTTTTACAAAAGTGTAATTGGAACTTTTCTCTACATCGGCCAGGTTTTCAAGGTTACCTGCATAGGTGAGCAGGTCCAGGTTAATGATATGGTAATTTGGATATTTGTTTACCAGCAACCTCACCAGGTGTGACCCGATAAAACCGGCTCCTCCGCTTACAAGAATCTTTTTCATGGTCTGACTATTTTATTTGACGATAAATATTCTCCTGACGAAACCTCCAAGGATAATTTCCAGTGCGGAATCTTCAACTCAAAGGTCTTTTTTATCTTTTGTTTGTCCAGCACCGAGTAGGGAGGTCTTTTGGCCCTGGAGGGGAAATGTTCGCTTAATACAGGCTCCACAACACATTTTGAACCGGAGAGCCTGACTATCTCCACGGCAAAATCATACCAGGAGCACACACCCTCATTGGAGTAATGGTAAATCCCATAAGGGAACGAATCCCGTGTGGTGCTCCAAAGCAGGTAATCCCGGCAAATCACAAGAATTGCATTGGCAAGGTCCTCGGCACAAGTGGGTGTACCTATCTGGTCATAAACAACTTCCAGTTTGTCCTTTTCATTTGCCAGCCTGGCTATTGTCTTTACAAAGTTGTTACCAAATCGGGAATAAAGCCAAGAGGTCCTGATAATCAAAAACCTGGCACCAGACTCTTCCAGAGCAATCTCTCCGGCCTCCTTTGATTTACCGTAAATACTGGACGGTGCCCTAAGGTCATCTTCGTTATATGGCAAAGGACCTCGGCCATCAAAGACATAATCGGTGGAAATATGTATCAGAAGGGCATTTGAGGCTTTGGCTGCAGCAGCCAGGTTTGCCGGGGCATCCCGGTTGACAGCCATACAAACCTCGGGTTCATCCTCGGCCTTATCCACTGCAGTGTAGGCAGCACAATTGATGACCACATCAATTGAATTGCCGGTCACAAATGAGATAACCTGGTCACGGTCGGTAATATCCAGCTCTGACTGGTCAGTGAGGAAAAGTGAGATATTGTCAAATATTCCGGAGAAATATCCATTATTCAATATTGCGGCCAACTCACTTCCCAACTGACCGTTGGCACCTGTTATAAGGATACCGGGGTTATCCTTTTTGGCTAAGTTGCTCATTTGTACAAATTTTCGTTATACTCGAAGAGTTTTGCATTCTCCATCAACGGATGGTTCTTGTCCTTATCGCTGAGTATGATATCGGACAAAGGGAGCCTCCAGTCAATATTCACCTGCGGATCATCCCAACGAATTGAGGCCTCATGTTCCGGAGAGTAGTAATTGTCACATTTGTACTGGAAAACACACTCCTCGCTCAGCACGGCAAACCCATGGGCAAAACCCCTTGGGATAAACATCATAAGTTTGTTTTCACAAGACAACTCGGCAGCAACATAGCTGCCAAAGGTCGGAGAGCCCCTGCGTATATCCACAGCTACATCCAAGACCTTTCCGCTCACCACCCTCACAAGCTTGCTTTGGGCAAAAGGGGGGAGCTGGTAATGCAACCCTCTTAACACACCATACCGGGATTTGGATTCATTGTCCTGTACAAAAGTGGTGTCAAATACCTTAGCTGCAAAAAGAGCCTGTGAAAATGACTCCATAAAATAACCCCTCTGGTCATAAAAAACCTTGGGGTCAATAACTAGTACCTGGGGTATTGAGGTGTCGATTATTTTCATTTCAAGAGGGAAATCAAATATTGTCCGTATTGGTTTTTTTCCATTGGCCTGGCTATCTCACGAAGTGTGGAACCATCAATCCACCCTTTGTTGTAGGCAATCTCTTCGAGGCAGGCAACTTTGAGTCCCTGTCTTTTTTCAATTACCTCCACAAAAGAGGAGGCCTCACTCAGGGAATCATGGGTTCCGGTATCCAGCCAGGCAAATCCACGTCCGAGCAACTGCACCCTAAGGGATCCCTCTTTGAGGAATTCCTGGTTTACTGTAGTGATCTCAAGCTCACCACGTGCAGAGGGCTTGATCCTCTTGGCAACATCCACCACTTTGTTGGGGTAAAAATAGAGACCCACCACAGCGTAATTGCTTTTGGGATTGGCCGGCTTCTCCTCAATGCTCAGCACTTTGCCTTTGTTGTCAAACTCTGCCACCCCGTACCTTTGCGGGTCGTTCACATAATAACCGAAAACGGTTGCCGTCTGCTGTGACTGCGCATCCTGCACAGCCTCCTGCAACATGCTGGTGAAGGATTGTCCGTAAAAAATATTGTCACCCAGGACAAGGCATGCAGAGTCATCCCCTATAAACTCCTCCCCAATGATGAATGCCTGGGCAAGACCGTCGGGAGAGGGTTGCTCGGCGTACTCAAAACGCACACCATAGTCGGAGCCGTCACCCAACAACCGCCTGAATCCGGGCAGGTCCTGAGGTGTGGAGATGATAAGTATATCCCTTATGCCGGCAAGCATCAATACCGAAATCGGGTAATAAACCATCGGTTTGTCATAAATGGGGAGTAATTGTTTCGAAACCCCCTTTGTGATGGGGTAGAGTCTTGTCCCTGACCCGCCTGCCAATACTATTCCTTTCATTACCTGCTAATTATTTTTACCATTTAAACAATCCTTTTTTCTTTGGAGGCTCAAGATGGGGCACTTGCTGGAAAATCTTTGGAGAAAAGCAATGCCTTGGCCTGTCTTTCAATGAGTTATAAATAAAACCCCAGTCCGGGAGACCTCCAAAATTACGGTCGTCAATAAACATATCGGCCATCAATTTCCTTGGGCCCTCCACATTCTTGTCTTCCGGGTGATTCTGATTTACAGCATAAAACACCAGTCCCCTCTCCTTACAGTAGTTGACTGCCTCCACCAGCAACTCCCCCTCTCTCACTGTCCATAATATGAGATGGTGGCGAAGCTCCTTCTGAATCAACTTAAGTGTATCTATTGCAAAGGGTATCTCCTCCCCTATCTTTGGATATCTGTGCTGGACAATGGTTCCGTCAAAATCTACTGCTATAAACATTCCTGTTATCTCTTCTTGATTAGTATAATCATACAAAGTTATACTTTTTTGATTATAAATCTAATTATTGCTATCCAGCAAACCCTCACATAATGAGTCCAACAGGATTTGATTATGGTCTATGAAGTTTTGTGATGCCGACAAGAGCCTCCTTATATTGTAGGGTTTTGCATTGTCAATCCTGGAGTCCGCATTGAGCATCGGAGGTTCAATCCTCACGTAATTGTCCGGTACTCCCGCAATATGGAACATCTGCCTTGCCTGGTAATCGGTGGTTTCAGCCACCGAAGACATCAAAATATCAAGGATGGGGTTGAGCCAGTGGATATAACCGAAATTCCTGGTTTTGTTGTGGTGGTAAGGCTTCACAACCTTACCGCAACCAACCGAGAGCATTTTAAACTCTTGCAGAGGTTTCCCCGGCCACAATTTGAAAGCCTCAACCAAAGCACACATCGAAGGGTTGTTTGCATACACTCCGCCATCCACCAAATGCCTTTTACCACCATCCCTTGCAGGGATTTCTGCAGGAATGAAATAGCTCGGGGCTGCCGACGTGGCGCAGGCTATGTCGCAGAGTTTGTAATCGGCCATATCCCCGTACTTTTTGGTTGCCTCCCTGCCAAAAAGCAGGGCCTTGCGGCTCCCAAGGTCGTAGGCCGTTATCAGGCAATCTTTTGCAACTTCCGAAATATAAGCATCCCCGATTATCTTCCGGGCAAAATCATACAGGGCATCCTCACTGTACCTGCTGCGTAAAAGCCCCCCGGCCGACCTGATGATATAAGCCGGCGATTTCCTGAACAACAAAGGGCCAAGCTCACAGTAAAAATCGAGGATTTCAGAAGCTGTATAACGGGGTTGCAAAGGGTTGGCCGGGTCGGGTGTGAGGTAAAGTGCAGTAAGTATTCCTCCGGCCGAGGTACCTGCAAGCAGGTCAAAACAACCTGCAATCCTCAAGGTGCTGTCGTTGCCCTGGCGGATGAGCCTTTTTTCCAGATTGGCTATTATAGCAGCGGGTAAAATGCCCCGTATCCCCCCTCCGTCAATTGAAAGTATATGTTTCATAGCCTGTGGTATTAATTGAACCTTATGCAATTTACAAATTTTTAACTAATCGTAACCAATTCTCAGCAAACTTTTTAAATAATTCATTGTTTAAGATTCGTTACTCCGATTTTTAAACCAAACACTATATGAGCGAATACATAAACAACTCATCCCGCCGCAAAGAGCTCCTCAAACATATGCTTGTTGAGCTCCACGAGGGAGAGGCCCCCGAACTAGTAAAAAACAGGTTGAAGGAATTATTGAGATCCATCCCTTACAACGAAGTTGTAGAGGTAGAGCAGCAACTTATCTCGGAAGGATTTCCCGAAGAAGAGATCCTTAAATTCTGCGATATACACAGTGCTGTACTGGAAGGCACCATCGAATCCGGGGAGATTTCGGTACCTGAGGCCCACCCGTTGGACACTATTAAAAAAGAGAACCGGGAAGTAGAACGGGTCACCCTTCAGGTCAAAGAGTTTTTCGACTCTTTACCCTCCGCCAATCTGGAAGATCCTGCCCTGTTACAAAAGTCTCTGCTCAAACTCCAGGGCTGGTTCAACAGCCTTTACGACCTGGACAAACATTACAAAAGGAAGGAGTACCTTTTGTTCCCGTTCCTGGAAATGGCCGGGATCACAGGCCCTCCAAAGGTTATGTGGGGCAAACATGACGAGATACGTGAACAGGTCAAAGCGAGCCTGGAGGCACTCCGGAGTGGAGCCATCGGGAGCAAGGAGGAGCTAATGTCGGTTGTGGTGATGCTTTTGGGGCCGGCAATAGATGCAATTGAGAGCATGATCATGAAAGAGGAGGAGATCTTGCTGCCCATGTGTATGGAAAAATTCACCGAGGAGCAATGGTACCAGATTTACCTGGAGACTCCGGTTTACGGCTATTGCCTTTACGACACCCGTGCAGAGTGGACCCCCTCTGCAGAGGTAGCATCAAAGATGGTCGGCAACGACAAAACCGGCAGCACTGCAGTTGAACATGGAGCTGAATATGTGAAAGGAGCTCCCATACGCCTATCATCGGGCAGCTTCGACATCAAGGAGCTTGAGTCTCTCTTTCTCTCAATACCAATAGACATCACCTTTGTGGATGCAAACGACAAGGTCAAGTTTTTCTCCCATAGTCCAAACAGGGTGTTCGAACGCAACCGTTCCATTATCGGAAGGGATGTACGCATGTGCCACCCTCCCGGTAGTGTTCATATTGTGGAACAAATCCTGGCCGATTTCAAAACCGGAAAGGAAAACAAGGCCAAATTCTGGATATCCAATTTCATGGGACGTTTTGTTTACATTGAGTACACGGCGCTGAGAGGCAAAGACGGCGAGTATCTGGGAGTTATTGAGGTTACCCAGGATATTTCGGAGTTCCGCAAACTGGAGGGAGACCAACGGCTTCTCTCATACAGCAAATAACATTACAAATGAAACCCATTACATTCCAGACCAAGGTTTGGGAGTTGTTGCAGGAGTACCCCCAATTGGAGGGTACCCTTGCATCACTCTCCCCTGCTTTTGCAAAACTCAGCAACCCGGTGCTTAGGCGGACTATTGCAAAAGTCACCTCTTTGCAACAGGCGGCATCAATTGCAGGGATTGAGCCCGGTGAGATGGTTGCTAAGCTCAGGGCAGCAGCAGGAATCGGCATCACAGAGCCCGAGAACCCCGAGCACGAAGGCGACTCCTTTGCACAACAATTCCTTACAACAACGCCTCAATGGTACAGGAAGGAACAAGTATCATCCAGGTTCGATGCTACTGCTCTCCTCGATGCCGGCGATGTTCCAATGTCCCATATCCTCAAACAGAGCCGGAACCTCACCCCCGGAGAGATCTTTGAATTCACAACCCCGTTCCTTCCGGGACCTGTGCTGGAGATGCTCCATAAGGAGGGATTCGGAGTGTGGAGCGAAAAACTTTCCAAAGAGGGCAACCAAACAGAATACCTAAACAGAGTTCACAAATTTTATGTATATTTACTTAAAATTCAGTGAATGAAAAAGGTGATAATCATTGGTGCCGGAGTTTCGGGACTTTCAGCCGCTTGTTATTTTGCAAAAGAGGGCTTTGAA
Source organism: Bacteroidia bacterium (assembly GCA_009929175.1). GTDB lineage: Bacteria > Bacteroidota > Bacteroidia > Bacteroidales > UBA932 > Bact-08. The sequence goes on from SABC01000029.1 coordinate 14,180, forward strand.
GTCTCGGTATACGAAAAACTCGACGTTACAGGCGGCAGGGCCAGAGTGCTTGAACGTGAAGGATTCAGTTTTGACATGGGCCCAACCTTTTACTGGATGCCCGATATTTTTGAGAAATTCTTTGCCGATTTCGGGAAAAAGGTGAGTGATTATTACCGGCTGGTACGTCTGGACCCGGGTTATTCTGTCTATTTTGGAGAACATGATTTTTTAAAGGTTGGTGCAAACCTCAGGGATATCTTTGAAACCTTCGAAAAGGAAGAGCCCGGCAGCAGTGTTTACCTGGAAAAATTCCTCCGTCAGGCACAATACAATTACCGGATTGCAATAGACAAGGTTGTGGAAAAACCCGGTAAGACTCCTTTTGAACTGATCATGCCCGAGACTGTCGCCAATGTCTCCGAATTCATGAGTTCAGTGAGCAGGGATGTGCGTAAAAACATCAAAAGCAACAAGCTGAGGCAGATCCTCGAATTCCCGGTCATATTCCTGGGAGCCAAACCATCACGCACCCCTCTTTTCTACAGGTTCATGAACTACGCCGATATGCAGTTGGGGACATGGCACATCATGGGGGGGTTCGGTATGCTTTCAAAATCCATGGAAACCCTGGCAACTTCGTTGGGAGTAAAGGTACATACCGGCACTCATGTAAATAAGATCAACATAACCGGCAACAAAGCCGTTTCCATTGAATATTCCAAAAACAGTGACGGGCAAACAGAAGTAGCAGAGGCAGACCTTATCGTCTCCTCTGCCGACTACCATTTTACAGAAACACTGCTGGATGCACCCTACAGGAACTACAGCGAAAAATACTGGCAAAAAAAGGTCTTCGCCCCTTCGGCCCTGCTTTACTATGTGGCTATAGACAAGAAGCTCACCGGCCTTACCCACCACACTCTCTTTTTTGACACCGACTTTACACTGCATGCCGAGACCATTTATGACAGCGGCAGCTGGCCGGCAGACCCCCTTTTTTATGGCAGTTTCCCTTCGATAACCGACAGTTCCCTCGCCCCTGAGGGAAAAGAGTGCGCAATCTTTCTCATCCCCATAGCCCCGGGACTCAAAGAGAGCGAGCAGGTGCGGGAACAATACTACAACCAGATAATGGATCGGTTGGAGAGGCTTACGGGTCAAGAGGTCCGCAAACATGTACTTTTTTGGGAATCATACGGGGTACGTGACTTTGTAAAGGATTACCACTCCTACAAGGGCAATGCATACGGGCTTGCCAATATTCTTACACAAACTGCTTTCCTGAAACCCAAAATGGAAAACCGCCGTGTCGGAAACCTTCTTTATACAGGACAGCTCACAGTTCCCGGCCCCGGGATCCCTCCCTCAATAATTTCGGGTAAGGTGGTTGCAAAACTTGGATCTGGCAAACTAAACAAAAAATAAAGGCCACTATGGACAAACTTTACCGGGATCTTTCCATGAAGACAGGCCGGCTTACTACCCGCCTGTACAGCACCTCGTTTTCGGCAGGGCTCATGTTGATGGACAAGGAGAGCAGGGAGGCAATCTATGCAATATATGCATTCCTGAGGCAGGCCGACGAAATCGTGGACACATTCCACCAGTTTGACAAGGTCTCCCTTATCAGGGAGTTCGAAGAAGATTATTACAGGGCATACCAAAGAGGAATCAGTCTAAATCTCATAATCAACGCTTTTGTACTCGTAGTCAAAAAATATTCAATCCCGCAGGATTTGGTCGAGGCATTCCTGAGCAGCATGAAAAGCGACCTTGAAAACAAAGAGTTTACCGAACCGGGTATCAAACAATACATTTACGGCTCGGCCGATGTTGTCGGGTTGATGTGCCTCAAGGTAATGGTCAGGGACAACCCCGGAGAATACGACAGGCTCAAAGGGAGTGCCATGAAACTCTCCTCTGCATTCCAGAAAATCAACTTTCTCAGGGACCTGAAGAACGATACGGAAAACCTCTCCCGCAATTACTTTCCCGTTCTCAATGACCGTCCCTTTGACGACGCTGCAAAAGAAGTCATTATCCGGGATATCCGGGAAGAGTTTTGCGAAGCGCTTGTCGGTATAAGGGAACTTCCCAAAAGAAGCCGGGCCGGTGTTTACCTGGCATACCGTTACTATATGGAGCTCACAAAAAAAATCGCACGACATCCATCGGCTATCCTTAAAAACCAACGGATAAGGGTGCCCGATTACAAAAAGGCACTTCTCTTTCCCCTCTGTCATATACGTTCGCTGGCCGGTAAGAAATTTATGGTATAATCTTAATATCACTGTTATGAAAACAGCCGTCATAGGATCGGGGGTAGCAGGGCTGGCAGTTGCCTGCCGGTTGGCTTCCAGAGGGGTCAAAGTCGACCTTTTTGAAAAAAACAGTACTCCCGGAGGCAAGATTTCGGAGATAAGGGACAAAGGATACCGCTTTGACACAGGGCCCTCCCTCTTTACCCTCCCCTCCATGGTTACCGACATTGCCGGTTTGGATTACTTTGAGCTGGAAAACAGCTGCAGGTACTTTTTCCCTGACGGTACTGAGTTCAATTTTTACAACGACCGGCAAAGGTTAAAAGAAGAGTGCGAATCAACCGGGATCAGGGAATTCGGGAACATTGCTGCAAGGCTGCAAGAATCAAGGGAACTATACGACCTTACAGCCAATTTATTCTTGTTTAACTCCTTCCACAAATTATCCAACTTTATCAAGGAAGAGAACCGCAAAATACCGCTCAAGCTCCACAAACTAAAATTTTTGAGTACCATGCACTCGGCCAACAAAAAACGGTTTGGGGACAAACGCATTGTGCAGCTTTTTGACAGGTATGCAACCTACAACGGCTCTTCGCCATACAGGGCTCCTGCCACACTCAACATGATCTCCCACCTGGAGCATAACCTGGGGGCCTTTTTCCCTGCCGGTGGAATCTACTCAATTGTCAAAACCCTCTATAACAAAGCAATTGAGCTTGGAGTGGAGTTCCGATTCAACAGCCTGGTATCATCTATGGAGTTTGACAAAACGGGCAGGATGGCAACAGGGATACAGGTGAACGGTGAGTACCTGGCCTATGATATGCTGGTCTGTGATTGTGATGTAAACCACTTTTCGGACAACATGTTGCCTCCCGGAATCCGACACCCTTTGGCAAAAAGGCTGCAAAAAACCGAGCCCTCTTCCAGTGCCCTTATCTTTTATTGGGGGGTCAAGGGAGAGTTCCCTCTCTTTGATGTGCATAACATATTTTTCACCACCGATTACAAAAAAGAGTTTGAATACCTATTCGTCAAGGGGGAGCTTTACCATGACCCTACCATATATCTGTTCATAAGCAAAAAGGTGGTGAGCAGCGATGCTCCCGAGGGTTGCGAAAACTGGTTCGTGATGGTAAACGCTCCTGCAAATACCGGACAGGATTGGTCCAAAATGGTTTCATCTGCCCGTAGTGCAATCCTCAAAAAACTCAATACATTATTGCTATCCAAGGGGATAACGGCAGATATCGGGCAACTTATCGAGACCGAACATATAGCATCTCCGTTCACAATAGAAAAGAATACCCTCAGCAGCCGTGGATCGCTCTATGGCAGCTCCTCCAACTCCATGATGAGTGCTTTCCTCAGGCATCCTAACCACCTCCGTAAATTCAGGAACATCTGGTTTACCGGCGGCTCAGTCCATCCCGGAGGAGGTATCCCGCTATGTCTGGCAAGTGCAATGATAGTAGACAAGGAAATTGAAGAGAGGGAAAAGAAAAAAACACCCAAATGAAAAAAATAATTGAAAACATAGTCCGGATATTCAGCTACGAAGAGCTTCCCAAAACCTTTGCAATCTTCTACTCCGTAGGATTTGCCTTGTTTGCGCTGCCTGTTACCAGGCCGCTCTTCTTGTTTATACTCCCGCTTTCGCTGTTGTTTGTGTTTGCGGCAGTACTTTTACACCACAAAAGATGGGACACGGTTTTTGTACTGTACGGAACAGGGGTCATGGTTATCTCTTTCTTTACCGAAATGGCAGGGGTAAGGACCGGCCTAATATTTGGCTCCTACACATACCTCGGCTCGTTGGGTTTTGAACTGTATGACACTCCTTTGATGATAGGCGTGAACTGGTTCATGCTCACCTACTGCAGTGCGGCCATAATGAGTTATGCATCCAAACGGTCGGGCGGGGTGATCGGGAGTGCGGTCAAAATCACAGGAGGCGCATTGTTGATGCTCTTCTACGATTCCATTGCAGAGCTTGTGGCCCCTGTGATGAATATGTGGGAATTCACAGGCACCTACCCTCCGGTGCAAAATTTTGTGATGTGGTTTGTTCTTGCACTTACTTTCCATATTGTACTCAGTGCACTCAAGATCAAAGCTACCGGCAAACCGGCCATGGCTCTTTTCGGATCTCAGCTGGTATTCTTTTTACTAATCTATCTATACTCCCTTGTTAACATATGATAACTGCTTCTCATAAGAAAAGGTGGGTAATCTTCTTCCGGATCTATGCCTCCTGGCACCTCAGGAGATTATTCCATGATGTGAGATATCATGTTTTGGACAACGATATTGATACTGCCAAAGAGAGTCCGGGCCGGGCACACAAAGGATCCATATTGGTTGTATCCAACCACTTTTCCTTTTGGGACGGATTCATCCATATGCTCTTTGTACATAAGATTTTCAAAAAAAACATCTTCATTATGATGCTGGAGGAGCAGCTTAAAAAACATCCGTTCCTGAGGTATGGCGGATGCTTTTCGGTGGACAGGGGCAAACGTGATGTGGCCGAGTCATTGCGCTACTCTTGTAAAATCCTTGAAAATCCTGCCAACGCTCTTTTAATATTCCCGCAAGGAGAGGTAGAGTCATTGTATACCAACGATTTTAGCTTTATGAAGGGGGCCGGGTACATAATGGACCACTCTGCTGCCTGCCGGGTATGGATGAATGTAAACCTGATCAACTACTACTCACTCAAAAAACCTGTGCTCAACATATATCTTAAAAGATATCACGGAGAGTCTGGGTTGCTGCAAGAGTCATTCAACCTGTTTGCCCGGGAGTGCAGGCAAAAAGAGTCACCGAAAATCACAGGGAAAAAATTGTTATGAAAACAGCAGCCCTCATACTCTCCTCTTTCATGTTGCTCCGTCTTTTGGTCGCGGCAATCAATTATTTGTGGATAAGGAGGGTCCATTCTCGTATTTCCAAACAAGAGGGGCCATGGACCAGATGGTCGCTGCTGGTCCCTGCCCGCAATGAGGAGAACAACATTGGCAACCTCCTTTCCGATATTACCCATATGGACTACCAGCCTGCAGAGATTATCATTTACGACGACAACTCGACCGACAACACAAAAGTGGTTGTAAACAGCTACAAACCATACCTCCCGCAACTTAAGCTGATGGAGGGCAACGAAGAGCAATTACCCCAAGGATGGCTTGGAAAAAACAGGGCTTGCCACCTGCTTGCAGAGGCTGCCTCCGGAGAGTACCTACTGTTTGCCGATGCCGATGTTCGTCTGGGTGCCGATGTCGGTGACAAATGGATTGGCTATGCTGCTCAGCAGGGAGTTTCCCTTTTGTCGGTCTTTCCCAATCAAATAACAGATAACCGCGGTGCCTCCTTAACAGTGCCCATAATGAACTGGATACTTCTCTCCCTGCTGCCACTGCCGTTGGTGCGATACTGCAGTTGGAGCTCATTTTCTGCTGCAAACGGCCAGTTCATGCTCTTCAAGGGCTCTGCCTACCGCAACCATATGCCTCATGAAATTTTCCGGAACTGCCATGCCGAGGATATTGCAATAAGCCGCTATTTCAAGAGCAAAAAGGAGAAAATCATCACATTGACCGGCACAACCAGTATCAAATGCCGTATGTACAATGGACTGGAAGAGGCTCTAAACGGCTTTTCAAAAAACGTTTTCCACTTTTTTGGCAACTCCCCTGCAGCAACCGTGGCTTTTGTACTTGCAACCACCATGACTCCACTCTTTTTGTTTGCATTTGGTCTATGGGCATACATAATATGGTTGATCGGGGCTGCAGCAATCAGGGTGCTGGTTTCCGCCGCATCCCTGCAGAACGGAAGGTCAAACACAGAGCTTATGTTCCTGCAACACTACTACTTTATTGTGATTGTGATAAAAGCATTTGTCCACCGTTCACGTAAGAAACTAATATGGAAAGGAAGAAACATCTATTGACCTCGGCATTACTGGCAGTCATTCTATTACTTACGTTTATCCCGGTTGTTCCCGTGAAAGGATCGTCATCGGGTTACAAAAGCCGTATCTACAATTT
>SABC01000119.1 GCA_009929175.1 Bacteroidia bacterium
GCAGATAGACGGGTTCCTTTCCATCGAAACCCTGGTTAACGACAACGAGGAGTACTGCATACACATCACATACTCCAAGGATGTGCTGGACGAAGAGAAAATTTGGGAAGCCATCACACGTGCCAAATGGAACATCAAAGACAGGGAGGGAGTAGTAACCGAACAGGAGGCCAAACTCACTTTTGAAGAAAAAGGCAAAACCTTGTAAAACTACAACATAGACTAAACAAAAGAACCCACACCAAAAATGTGGGTTCTCTGCTTAAAGACAAAATGATGAAAAAAACACTTCAAACATTATTACTGCTGGCTGTGCTGGCAGTTATGACAACACCCCTTAGGGCCGACGAAGGGATGTGGCTGATAAACCTGTTGGACAAAAACCTCTCGGCAAAAATGAAAAAGGCCGGCCTCAAGCTGGATACCAAGGTTATCTATGACGAGAGTGCTCCTTCCATAAGCGATGCTGTCGTTGCATTGGACTTTGGCTGCACCGGCAGTATGATCTCAAAGGAGGGATTGTTGATTACAAACCACCACTGTGCCTATGGCGATATCCACTCCCTCAGCACCTCCGAGCATAACTACCTGGAAGATGGTTTTTGGGCCATGAACCGCCAGCAGGAGATGCATATCAAAGGCAAGTCCGTTTACTTTCTCCGCAAGGTTGTGGATGCCACCGAAGAGGTAAAACAGGTTGCAGACTCCCTTCGTGGTACCGGAGCCCCTGCCGGGATGCGCAGGATTTCATCTATCATGGAACGCAGGCATAATGCAATCAGCGGAATGGAAACCATGCTCATGCCCATGTGGAGGGGTGAGAAATATTACATCTTCTATTATGAAGTATATACCGACATTCGTCTGGTGGGTGCTCCTCCTGTATCAATCGCTGCATATGGCGGTGACACCGATAACTGGGAGTGGCCTCAGCACAAAGGGGACTTTGCTCTTTACAGGGTATATGCCGGCAAAGACGGGAAACCGGCTGCCTACTCAAAGGATAATGTTCCGCTCCAGCCTGTTAAGGTGCTAAACATCTCCACAAAGGGTGTTAAAGAGGGCGACTACACAATGGTGATCGGGTTCCCGGGGCGTACAAATCGCTACAGCTCTTCGTTCGGAGTGAATGAAAAAGAGAAAGTAACCAACCCTGTATCAGTCAAAATGCGTGAGAACAAACTCCGTATCATGAACAACTTTATGGAACAGGATCCTGCCACAAGGCTCGTTTATGCCGATTACTATTTTGGAATCAGCAATGTAAATGAGCTACAGGCTGGCGAAATCTATAACTTCCGCCGTTTTGGTGTTGTCAAGATCAAGGAGCAGGAAGAGAAAGAGCTGCAAGAGTGGATTGATTCCGATCCCGCCCGCAAGGAGCGTTATGGTGACCTCCTTCCAAAACTTGGCGAAAAATACAAGGCTATAGAAGAGGTTACCCGCCACAAAAAGTACTTCCAGGAGACAATGGTATCGGGCCAGGGGTTTGTATATATTGGCAACCGCACAAACTCTCTGCGCAATGCACACGAAAGGGAAGGGATTGACACCCTCATACCCGGGAGCAAGCACCATGAAATGCTGGTAACCAACATCCAGCGTGGCCACCAAGGTTTGGTGTTGGAGGTAGAGAAAGAGCTGATGAAATACCAGGTACGCGAATTTTTGGCCAAAGTTCCGCAAGAGATGTGGGGCGACTACATCAGCTGGCTCAACAAAGAGTTCGATGGTGATGCCAACAGGATTTCGGACTATATATTCGAGAACTCGATCCTTCTGGATCCTGTCAAGTTCAAAGAGGTATCTTCAAAGCCACAACCTATCTCGCTGTACATGAACGACCCATTGTCGCAAATGACAAAATCGGCAAAGATAACCGACTTTAATCAAGAGGCGGGTGAGCTTTTGGAGGGAGACAACATCATGGGTCTTGAGGGTCAATACACCAGGTTGATGTACCAGATGAGAAAAGAGAAGGGAGTTGTACAATACCCCGACGCAAACTCCACAATGAGGGTAACCTACGGAACCGTTGGTCCTATAAGCCCCTCCGACGGGATCCATTACAGCGCCCAGAGCACTGCCCAGGGATTCCTGGACAAATACAACCCTGACAGCTATGAGTTCAACATCAAGCCGGAGGTATTAAGCCTCATCCGGTCCAATGATTGGGGCAGATGGGGCAAGAACGGCACAATGTATGTGAACTTCTTGTCCGACAACGATATCACAGGAGGGAACTCGGGTAGTCCTGTGCTGAATGCAAAAGGCGAAATAATTGGTCTTGCATTTGACGGCAATAAAGAATCCCTTGCCGGCGATGCCTACTTCCATCCGCAGATGAATAAATGTGTGAATGTAGATATCCGTTATGTCCTTTGGATTATAGACAAATATGCAAAAGCCAACCATCTCATTGAGGAGATGCAATTAACCGATAAATAATACCTGGCACTATAAATCATGAAAAAAACAACAATCGTAGCCATATTGCTTGCAACCCTTTTCCTTATTCCGGGTGTCGCAAGCGGTCAGTACCCTTATAGCGGGACCAAAACCCCTGCCGACACTAACTTCCGGATAGGCAAGCTCTCCAACGGGCTCACCTATTACATCCGTGAAGCCTCCAATCCAAAGGGTCATGCAGAGTTTTTCATTGTTCACAACGTTGGCTCGCTCCAGGAGAACGACGACCAAAGGGGTCTTGCCCACTTCCTTGAGCATATGGCATTCAATGGTACCAAAAACTTTCCCGACAAGCTTTTGCTGGAATATTTCGGGAGCATAGGTGTAAAGTTCGGAGCCAATATCAACGCCTATACCTCCATGGACCGTACCGTTTACAACATCTCGGCAGTTCCTGTTAAACTTAGGAGCTCAATTATTGACTCTGCACTGCTGGCCCTGCATGACTGGTCCCACTATATTTCGTGCGAGCCCGAAGAGATCGAAAAAGAGAGGGGTGTCGTAAGGGAAGAGTGGCGCCGTGGAGACGACTCCCGCACCCGTATGATGAAAGGGATCAACCGGTACATCCAACACGGCTCACGTTTTGCCGAGAGGGATGTGATTGGGTTGATGAGTGTGATTGACAATTTTTCCCGCGAAACCCTCATAGATTACTACCACAAGTGGTACCGTCCCGACCTGCAGGCTGTGATTGTTGTTGGGGACATTGATGCCGACGATATTGAAAACAGGATCAAAGAGAGGTTTTCTACGATTCCTGCTGTCCAAAACGGAGCTGTAAGGGAGACCTACTCCATTCCCGAAAACCGCAAGCCGATAGTCGGATTCTTTACCGATCCCGAATCCAAAGCTGTTTCGGTGAGGATGGTGGTAAAGATTCCCAACCTTACTCCTCAGGAGATGGAGAGCCACCTTGGTGTCTACGAAGATGTGGTCTCGGCAATGTTCCTGGAAATGATTAAGGAGAGGGTGGCGGCAGCGGCCCAGGATCCCGAGGCAGAGTTCCGCTCCCTGGTCCCCATATTCGGGGCAGTCAACTATGCAGCAACAACTTTCAATATCACTGCCCTTCCCAAGGACAATAAAAACACACTGGGAGCCCTCAAGGGTATAGCAACAGTGACCGAGGGTCTCAAGCAACATGGTTTTGGACCCGAAGAAATCGAAAAGGCAAAGGCTGCGGTAGCAAGGGGCATCGACGCCAACTACCGCCGTACACGCGACCCTAAGAACGAAGAGTTTGTCTCTGCAGCTGTAGAACATTTTACCCGTTCCAGGCCCCTTAACGATATCGAGGCTCAATACAAACTGGCAAAGGAAATTGCAGCCGGCATCACGCTCGATGATATGAACCGTTCAATCGGGAGGTACCTCAGCGACCATAACAGGGTCATTGTCTTTGCTGTGCCCGAGAGCGACAAAGAATTCCTGCCTACCGAAGACGATGTTTTGGCAATGTTCGACTCTGTTGCCTCAAGTGATATCGAAAAATATGTACCGGCCACCGATAAAGAACTCGAAATTCCTGTCAACAAAGCAGTGGAAGCAAAAAAATTCCGGAGCATAAACTCTGCGACATATGGTATCAA
>SABC01000030.1 GCA_009929175.1 Bacteroidia bacterium
AAAGATATTCGTAACCCTTGCCGACAGAGGTTGCTTTGAAGTGATTGATTTTACCCCGGCTGTGAATAAAAAATCAAATGCATATGAGGTTAAGATTATTGATATTGAGGCTGCTGTTGGTATCGGGCGGGTAATGGAGCTGAGCGAGATTGCCGGTAAGGTTCAATATGTACCTTTGGAGACCACCAAGGAATCCCTTGTGAATGGGGGTATTATAACTCTCAGTTATGTGAACGGCCTTATTTATGTGATGGAAATGTCCCAAGTCAAAATATTTGATTCCGGTGGTAAGTATCTTTCGACGGTAAACAGGCAGGGGAGAGGCCCTGAGGAGTATACAGACATAATTCATGCCGGTGTATTCCCGGAAAACGGCAAGCCGGGTTTCAGGAATGATTTGGAAAACGGACCGGTTTTTTGGCCCTATGCCGACATCCATGATAATTTCATGGTGTCAATGTATACGGCCGATAAGTTCATACAATTTGCAAACAATACCAGTGCTTCCGGCAAATTAAAGGAGACAGCGGCAAGAGTGAAGGAAGATGACAACCCCGTGGTTGCCATTGTTAAACTGAAATAATTTTTTATTTGTCTCCATAATGTCCGTAAGCGGAAATTGCAATAACCATTAATTCATTATCATGAATTTCGTATATTAAACGATGCCTTTCGGAAATTCTACGTGACCAGGTTTCAATTATGAATCCTTTTAGTTGTTCAGGCTTGCCCGCACCTCTCCTTGGATGCTCTTCAAGCTCTGTCATTAGTCTGGCGATTTTATTTATAATTTTTTTATCGCCAGACTTGATGTGTCTAACGATATCAATCTCGGCTTGTTTGGTAACCTTGACTGAATAACTCATAAACCTAGTTTATCCTTGATTTCGTTCCACGGTTTTGTTCTTCCTTCAACAGCATCTATGCGACCTTTCTCTATATGGTCTAGGTTTAAGGAATTGTCAAAGTACGGGTCATTGCTTGGACTAGGATTTAAACGTATTTCTGTACTTGGTGTTAGCTCAATGATACCTCCCTTGCTTTTTAAGGCAACCTTTTCTTTAAAAGCAAGTTGAAGGTACTTACTTATATTGTTTCTGAATTCTGTGACTGTAAGTAGTATCATAATCAAAATAATTTATGACATAAATATGTACAAAAATAGTACATATTCTGTTTAAAAACAACAACTGTTGTTAAAATAAAAGGGACTACCTTTTTAAGATAGTCCCTTTTATTTTTTTGGTTTAATGCTTACTCAAATTTTTGAAGCAGCAGTTCCATCAGTTTTACAGCTGCACCCGAGACTGTTGTGCCGGGGCCGAAGATTGCTACCGCACCTGCTTTGTAAAGGGCATCGTAGTCCTGTGCAGGGATAACCCCGCCTACAATCACCATGATGTCTTCCCTTCCAAGTTTTTGTAACTCCCCTACAATCTGGGGAACAAGTGTTTTGTGACCAGCTGCAAGGGATGAAACCCCTACAATGTGCACGTCGTTTTCCACTGCTTGTTTTGCAGCCTCTTCGGGAGTCTGGAACAGAGGTCCCATATCTACGTCAAAACCACAGTCGGCATAACCGGTAGCTACTACCTTGGCTCCGCGGTCGTGCCCGTCCTGACCTAGTTTGGCAATCATGATACGGGGCTGTCTGCCCTCTTTTTTTGCGAATTCGGCAACCAGATTCTTGGCTTTTTCGAATTCGCTGTCGTTTTTAACCTCACTTGAGTATACACCAGTGTTCATACGTATAATTGCTTTGTATCTGCCGGCAACTGCTTCGCATGCATCGGAGATCTCTCCCAGGGTGGCTCTCTCTTTTGCTGCCTCTACCGCAAGTTCCAGCAGGTTGCCGCTCTTTTCACGGGCTGCTTTGGTGATTGCTTCGAGTGCGGCTTTGACTTTGGCCTCATCCCTGTTGGCGCGGAGCTCTTTTAACCGTTGGATTTGTGATTCCCTTACTTTTGTGTTGTCTACATCCAGGATTTCGAGCGGGTCCTCTTTTTCCATACGGTACCTGTTAAGACCTACGATGGTGTCGTTCCCGGAGTCAATGCGCGCCTGTTTGCGTGCTGCAGCCTCTTCTATACGGAGTTTTGGTATGCCTGTCTCAATGGCTTTTGCCATTCCTCCCAGCTTCTCCACCTCCTCTATGTGTGCCCAAGCTCTCTCTGCAATCTCGGCAGTGAGTTTCTCCACATAATATGAGCCTGCCCATGGGTCAAGTGATTTGGTGATGTTGGTCTCTTCCTGTATGTAAATTTGGGTATTCCTTGCAATACGGGCAGAGAAGTCGGTAGGCAGGGCAATTGCCTCGTCAAGTGCATTGGTGTGCAGTGACTGGGTGTGTCCCAGGGCTGCTCCCATGGCCTCAATGCAGGTACGGGCAACATTGTTGTATGGATCCTGCTCTGTGAGAGACCATCCCGATGTTTGGGAGTGGGTCCTCAAGGACATGGATTTCGGGTTCTTGGGGTTGAACTGTTTTACCAGTTTTGCCCAAATCATCCTGGCTGCTCGCATCTTTGCAATCTCCATGAAGTGGTTCATTCCGATTGCCCAAAAGAATGATAGGCGGGGTGCAAATTGGTCTACATCCATGCCGGCAGCGATACCGGTCCTTAGGTATTCAAGACCGTCGGCAAGGGTGTATGCCATTTCAATGTCACAGGTGGCACCGGCCTCTTGCATGTGGTATCCCGATATTGATATTGAGTTGAATTTAGGCATGTTGCGCGAGGTGTACGAAAAGATGTCACCGATTATCCTCATTGAAAATTCGGGAGGGTAAATATATGTGTTCCTTACCATGAATTCCTTTAGGATGTCGTTTTGGATTGTGCCCGAAAGCTCTTCCAGTTTTGCTCCCTGCTCCATTCCTGCTACTATGTAAAAGGCAAGCACGGGAAGCACGGCTCCGTTCATGGTCATGGATACCGACATTTTGTTGAGGGGGATCTGGTCGAATAGTACTTTCATGTCCTCTACACTGCAGATGCTAACACCGGCTTTTCCTACGTCTCCGACTACCCTGGGGTGGTCGGCATCGTATCCGCGGTGGGTTGCAAGGTCAAATGCTACCGAAAGTCCTTTTTGACCTGCTGCAAGGTTTCTTCTGTAAAATGCATTGGACTCCTCTGCAGTGGAAAAACCGGCATATTGCCTTACGGTCCATGGGTTCATTACATACATGGTGCTGTAAGGCCCTCTCAGGAAGGGCGGGATACCGGCTGCATAGTTCAAATGCTCAAGACCTTCGAGGTCGGATGCATTGTAGGTGCCCTTTACCCCGATTTGTTCGGGAGTCATCCATACCGGTTGCTCTTTGCCGGCCGGGGCAGCTGCTCCGCTATATTTTAATTCTGAAAATTTTGGTCTCATATCTGTTACTTTTTTATTCTGCTAAATTCCAAGTTGTTTTTGATATTGCTTGAGGGTATCAAGTACATTGCTCTTGACACTGATGAAGTTCTTGATGCCTTGTGCCTCCAGGTCTGCTTTGCAGGCAGGTTCGCCGGCTACTACAAGGATTGCTTTGCCAGAGAGCAGTTTGTTGATTTCCGGTACTGCCTGGGCATATTCATCATCGGAAGAGCAAGCTACAACTATGTCGGCGTTGGCTTCCAGTGCGGCTTTGACTCCCTCTTCTATGGTAGCAAAACGGGTGTTGTCGGTAACTCCAAACCCGGCAACTGCAAAGAAGTTGCTTGCAAACTGAGCTCTTGCACGGCAAAAAGCAAGGTTGCCGAATGTGAGCATGAATGCTTTTGGTGTTTTCCCGCTGGTTTCTGTTGCAAACCTGAGTGATTCGAATGCTTGTGCTCCACGGTATTTTTCTATAGGCTCCACAATCGGGTTGTTGCTTTTGGCTGCACCTGCACCTCGTGTAACAACATCAAGGGTAACGTCTTTGTCTGCTTTTTCGGAGAAATTTGGGTATTGGTTTGTTCCCAATAATGTTTCGCGGCGTGTGGCAATGTTCATATCCCTTTTTGCTGCCGATGCTTTGACCTCTGCCTGTATGTAACCCTCTTTAAGGGCGCTCACATAACCTCCTTTGCCCTCTGCCGAAGTAAATAGTTTCCATGCTTCCTCGGAGATGGATGCTGTGAGGTTCTCAATATAATATGAACCGGCTGCCGGGTCGTTGATCTTGTCAAAGTGGGCCTCCTCTTTGAGTATGATTTGTGTGTTGCGGGCTATCCTGTTGCTGAATTCTGCCGGTTCGCGGAATGTGTAGTCAAACGGGAGCACTTCAAGTGAATCAACTCCTGCAAGTGCTGCACTCATGGCTTCGGTTGTCCCGCGGAGCATGTTTACATGCGCATCGTAAACTGTCATGTTCCATTGCGAAGTAACTGCGTGGATGTTGATTTTTTGCGATTCGGTATTGACTGCACCGTACTCTTTGGTGATGTTGGCCCACAGCAACCTTGCTGCACGGAATTTTGCAATTTCCAGGAAATAATTGGGACTTATTGCAAATGTGAACTTGATTCCGGAGGCGGCCTGGTCTGCTGTAAATCCGGCAGAGATGAGCATTTGCATGTACTCGCTACCCATGGCCATTGCAAAACCCAGCTCTTGTACAATTGTAGCACCTGCATCGTTGAATGCGTAGCCCTCTACTCCTGTTACCCTGATTCCGGGATAATCCTTGACAGCTTCCATGCAGCCTTTGAGGGTCTCCAGGTAGTTTTGGCAGCAATAATTGCCGGTTGTGGTAAGTGTCCTGAGCGGGTCAAAATCGAAGGATGCCTTTATATCTTTGGGATTTACCCCGTTTTTGGCAGCATATTCTGTAAAGGCCAGTATAATTTGGGCCGAGGCACATGAACAGCCTTCGAAGTTGATTTCGGTCTTTGCCAGGTCAATACCTTTCAATAGTACAGCCATTTTTTCGGTCGAAATCTCTTTTTGGCCATCTATGCAAAATGCAACTGAGTCAACTCCGCGGCTAACTCCCCTTACAGCCTGCTCATTGGCTTTTTGGAAGCTCTCCCATGCACAGTATCCTTGGCGTACAAGCCATTTGTTTTGATCTTTGGTGCCCCTTACAAAAGGAAAAGCACCCGGTGTGTTGCCAATGTGCTTCAAATTTCCCAGATCCTCTGCGCGGTAATAAGGGCGTACTGCAAACCCCTCCATTGTTTTCCATACGAGTCTCTTATCATAGTCGGCCCCTTTGAGGTCCTTGTTGATTACCTCTTCCCACTGTGATGTCGGAACAGGTTGAAACTCAGCAAATAATTTTTCTGCCATATCTATATTGTTATTTATTTGAGTGTTGTCAAAATAATTCCGCAAAGTTACAAATTCTTTTGCGAATTATTAAACCTTTGGTGTTATTATTAGTCATAAAGACAAACGAACCAATTAAAGGAAATATTAGTATGAAAAAGGTTTACATTACATTGATTATGTTGGTTATTGCGGTTGCCGGAGTAGCCCAGCAGCGTCAAATCCAGGGCAGGGGCTACATGGGTGCAAATCCAAAGGCACTGGAACCTGTGCTCACAACTGAGCAAAGCGAGGCAATCGTTTCGCTGCGGAATGAATTGAAGAAAGATCTGCTGCAGATTAACAATCAACTTGCCGAAAAAAGGGCACAGTTAAAAACTTTACAGCAAACCGAAAAACCTAATTTGAAGGCCATCGACTCAAAGATTGACGAGATTACAGATTTGCAAAACAAAAAGATGAAACTGGCTGCCCGTACAGAGGCAAAGGTTCGTGAGAATCTTACCGAAGAACAAAGGTTGCAGTATGACCTGCGTAAAGGGAAGAGGGGACAGAGGCTCCACATGAGCCAAATGAACAGGGTGCCATACAGGATGGAGGGTGCACCCCGGATGAAAAAGCTTGATTAATCTCCCTTTTCCAGGTCGGCTGCTTTTTTTAAGTAGTTATCCATGTCAGGACCGGAGCTCAGTGCTTCGGTTTTTTTTGTGGGTGCGGGTTGCTCTTCTTGCACCTCTTGTTTCTCTTCCCTGTTTTTCAATACAGCCTTACGTAATTCGAAGTTTTGTCCTAGGTATTTCCTCCTCACTTCGGGATTGTTTGCAAGGGTTTCTGCAGTTCCGCTCTCCAGGATGCTGCCTTCGTAAAGCAGGTATGCCCTGTCGGTGATGGCAAGAGTTTCATGGACATTGTGGTCGGTGATGATGATCCCGATATTTTTGGTCTTCAGTTTGGCAATGATGTGCTGGATATCTTCGACAGCTATAGGGTCAACACCTGCAAAAGGTTCGTCGAGCAATATGAACTTTGGGTCGATGGCAAGGGCACGGGCAATTTCGCATCTCCTGCGTTCCCCTCCCGAGAGCTGTACACCCAGGTTTTTCCTTACTTTGTGCAGAGAGAATTCGTCCAGCAATTGCTCGAGGCGCTCCTTCCTTTTTGAACGGGACATTCCCGACATCTCCATAACAGACATAATGTTGTCTTCTACACTTAATTTGCGGAATACAGAGGCTTCCTGGGCGAGGTAACCCAAACCCTTTTGTGCCCTCTTATACATTGGAAGGTGAGTGATCTCCTCATCGTCAAGGAAAATTCTCCCTGCATTGGGTTTAATCAATCCGGTGATCATGTAAAAACTTGTGGTTTTACCGGCACCGTTTGGACCCAGCAAACCAACGATTTCTCCCTGTTCTACCTCAATTGACACATTTTTTACTACGGTGCGGGCTCCGTATTTCTTGACTAGGTTTCTGCTGTATAGTCGCATCTGTTACTTTAATTCGAGTTTAAGATCTTTTTGAAGTTCTTTGACTTCGGGATAGGTGTCGGTTATGAACTTGGCTTTTTCCTGTGGCATATACATTTTGTTGTCTGCCGGGTCATCATCGGGCGTAACTTCTATCTCCAGTTCAATTTCGTTGTTGTTGAGGTTTGACTTCAAAAACTCTACCAAACGCATTTTGCAATTCTTTTCTATCCAGTTTTTTTGCAATTCGTTCTTAACGGGGAATAGTATTTTGTTCTGATCTGCAATGACTGGTTCTGTTTGTGATATTGCAGTGGATAGTCGTGGCAGGGACTCTTCGTTTTGGGCCATTTTCTTCCAAACATCAGAAAGCCTGCCTTGTTCCAGGGGGTCTTTACCTACGGGTTTGCGGGCAGTTTCGCTCCTTGCCCTGTTGTTGTTCCCGGCGCTCTTCATAAGGTCCTTGATTGACAGCGAAGTGGTTGTAGTGGATGGGGCGACTGGAGTAGCAGGTTCAGAACTGGTTACGGCAACCGGTTTGGGTTCCGCAGGAGTTGTGGAAGTCTCTTTTGGAGAAGTCTCCGGCTTTGCCGTGGCCTCCTTTGCATGCTCTGTTGATGGTGCCTTACCGTGGTTTTGCCATGTGGCCTCGTTGTTCAGACGGCATAACCTTAGTAAGGCAAGTTCTATGTGCAGACGTTGGTTCCCGCTGGCCTTGTAGCCTGATTCACATGCAGAGGTTATTCCAAGGGCGTCATAAAGGAAGTTGAGCGAACATGACTGCGATTGTTCTTTGTATTTTTGAACGACAGTAGGCGCAAGTTCCAGCAGATGTGTTGTGGAGGAATCCTTACAAACCATGAGATCCCGGAAGTGGGAACTCAGCCCTCCGATAAAATGGAGTGCATTAAACCCTTTAGAGAGTATTTCGTCAAAAATCAGCAATGCATTGGTGTGTTCCCCGGAGAGCATGTGGCCGGTCATGCGGAGGTAATAGTCGTAATCCAGTACATTGAGTGAACTGATGATGTTTTCATATGTGATTGTAGTTCCGCAAAATGCAACTGCCTGGTCAAAAATTGTGAGGGCGTCCCTCATGGCTCCGTCTGCTTTTTGTGCAATTATGTGTAGGGCGTCGGGTTCGGCAGATACTCCCTCTTTTGCAGCTATGGTTGTGAGGTTGCGTACTATGTCTTTTACTGCTATGCGGTTAAAGTCATAGGTTTGGCAACGGGAAAGTATGGTTGGCAGTATTTTGTGTTTTTCGGTGGTTGCCAATATGAATATGGCATGTGCAGGTGGCTCTTCCAGGGTTTTTAGAAATGCATTGAATGCACTCTGTGAAAGCATGTGGACCTCGTCAATGATAAAAACATTGTATTTGCCAATCTGTGGCGGGATCCTTACCAGTTCGTTCAACTGCCTGATGTCGTCAACCGAATTGTTTGAGGCTGCATCCAGTTCGTGGATAGAGTATGAACGGCCTTGGGCAAAGGAGAGGCATGATTCACATTTACCGCATGGTTCCATATTCTCTCCCGGATCATAACAGTTGATGGTTTTCGCAAAAATCCTTGCAGTCGAGGTTTTTCCGACACCTCTTGGGCCGCAAAAGAGGTAGGCGTGCGCCAACTGACCCTTAGTAACGGAATTCTTGAGGGTAGTTGCAATATTATCCTGTCCTATAAGACCTTGAAAGGTGTCAGGACGGTACTTTCTGGCAGAAACAACAAATCTTTCCATATCACACAAAAGTACAAATTTTTGTCTAATTTTGTATCGTATTAATAATTCGAGTATGAAAAGAGCTATAGTCCTTATTGTTATGCTTTTAATGATTTCTGGTCTCCATGCGCAAAAAATTGTGAGGGAGGTAAGGAACACATTCTCATCCTTCGGTGCCAAAACCACAAAAGTTGTTATTCCTTCCACCTCATTGGCCGACCTTATGCTGAGGGATGCCGTCAGAAGCGGGTGGAGGATTTCTCCTTTTGAATTTTGCACAATGGAGGAGTACCAAAAGTTAAAAAACGATACAAGCTATTTTTTCCTTATGAGGGTGGATGGTCGTTTGCGTAGAGAACTGGAACCTAAGATAGAGTATCTTACATTGATACAAGGCGGGCCCGAGGTCAAGAGGGGTTTGTACAGCAGCCATAATATCATTACCCTGCCACTTCAGGAGGCAGGCGATAACAATGGTGCAAACCTGCATCTTTTACCGGTTTATATTGATGTTATACAAAACCACATTTACAGGGTTCAAAAAGATGTTACTATTGCCTTCCGTGGAAATGCCATTTTTTCGGATAAAATTGCTGAGGTTACCGGTAAGAGGTTGCTTTTTGCCATGGAATTCCTTAATTACAGTATCCCTGAGAATGAATTCAAATCCCTATTCATGAATAAGATATCTCTTGCAACTGCAGACGAAGTAGAGGATGCCATAATGGACAGCAGCAAAGAGACTGTGGTGCCGGTACTGATCAAACCAAGGGGAGAGAGTAATGGATCTTATTGTTATAAATTGATTATCGGGACTGATTCCCATGAACTTCTTTTTTTCCGCAGGCACAGGGTATCCTCCAGGATGCCTGCAGGTTTCACCAGGGAGGATATCCGCAAGATATCCGTTCCCTTTCAGTTTTGAGTAAATGGATA
This sequence comes from Bacteroidia bacterium, assembly GCA_009929175.1. Lineage (GTDB taxonomy): Bacteria > Bacteroidota > Bacteroidia > Bacteroidales > UBA932 > Bact-08. The sequence goes on from SABC01000030.1 coordinate 9,371, forward strand.
TTTTGGTAAAACACCTGGATTCGGGTATAGGATACGTTTTTAAAAAAATCTCATCTCCGGTTGCGTACTGTGCTTTGACAATCCGTGCGGGGACACGTGATGAGCCCGGGCAGTACAATGGTATGGCCCATTTGACAGAGCACATGCTTTTCAAAGGAACAACCAAAAGAGGGGCCAGGAGGATCAATAACTTCCTGGAGAGACTGGGTGGTGAACTCAATGCATATACCACAAAGGAAGAGACGGTTATTCATGCAACAGTGCTCAAGGACGACATCGGTAAGGCAGTTGAATTGTTGTCAGATCTTGCATTTCATTCATTGTATCCTCAAAAAGAGCTAGTCAAGGAGAAAGAAATAGTCCTTGACGAAATTGCTTCGTACAAGGACACTCCGTCGGAACAAATATTTGATGACTTTGATGAGTATCTTTTCGGGGAACACCCGTTGGGAATGCCTATCCTGGGCAAACCCAAGAGCGTAAAGAGAATAGAAATCCAACATATAAGAGATTTCACGACAAGCCATTATGTGACATCCAACATGACGTTCTCCATTGTGGCAGATATTTCGGAGTCAAGGGGAGAGGCGCTTGTGAACAAGTTTTTTGGTACGGGGTCAAACGGCCACCACCAGCCTTTGGAGTCCAGACGTAATAACAGGGTCTCTTTGGCCGGGATGCCAAAGCAGAAGGAGTTGCGTATTGCCCGCAAGACCCACCAGGCGCATTGTGTCGTCGGGGTCCCTGCATTTGATATGTACAACGAAAACAGGTTGCCTTTGGCTCTGCTTACAAATATACTCGGCGGGCCTGCACTCAACTCCAGGCTCAATCAGGTCCTGCGCGAGAAGCATGGTTTGGTATATACAGTTGACGCAAGTTATACACCCTATACCGATACCGGACTCTTCACAATCTATTTTGGTACCGACAAAAATAACCTGGACAAATGTCTGGATATCCTGGACAAGGAGCTGGCCAGCATAAGGGAAAAGGAGATGACTCCTGCTTCGCTTAAATCGGCCAAGAAGCAGTTGATGGGACAGTTGGCTATCGCTACTGACAACGCCGAGTCGCAATGTCTCTCCATGGGAAAATCCCTTCTTTTCTACGGAAGGATAGAACCGACAGGAGCTGTAAGGGAGAAGATAGAAAAAATAGATTCGCAGCAACTACATAAAATTGCCACAGAACTTTTGGAAAGGGAAAAAATGTTTACTCTGATTTATTCATGAACCGCAGGTTTGACCAATATTTGGCAGTCAACTCGACTCCTTTGCCGCAGGTGCTTGAGTGGCTGGAGAGGGAGACAAACCTAAGGACCAAACATGGCCGCATGTTGTCTGGTCCGGTTGTGGGACGGTTGCTTGCCGCATTCTCTGTAATGATTTCACCCTCAAGAATATTGGAAATAGGTACTTTTACCGGTTATTCTGCAATTTGCCTCTCCCAGGGACTTGCTCCCGGTGGTTCCATGGATGCCTTGGAAATAAATGACGAATTGGAGCCCATCATTCTAGAAGGGTTCAAAAGGGCGGGGATACAAGGGAAGGTACGGTTAATTATAGGTGATGCCCTGGTTTCGCTGGATTCTCTGGCCGGGAATACTTATGACCTGGTATACATCGATGCTAACAAAAGGGAATACACGCGTTATTACGAGAAGGTGGTTCCTATTGTAAGGAGTGGCGGGTATATCATCGCCGACAACGTGTTATGGGATGGAAAAGTATTCCGGGAGGAGATTCCTTCCGATCCGCAGGGAGCAGAGATTGTCCGTTTCAACACCATTGTTAAGGAAGACCACCGAACAGAGAACTTTATACTTCCTCTGCGCGATGGTCTGAATATTATCCGGAAATTATAAACTTGATAGAGTGAGCAGGACCTCTACAAATAATCGATCTGCATATTGTAGCGCCAGCGGTCAAAATAGAGGTTTCCGCCCCTCCATTCCACCTCTCCTCTTTGAAAGTCGACGGTCTCACTACGAGGGTATATCTTGGCCGGGAAAAAAGGACCCGAAATATCCTGGTTTACAATCAGCCGATATGGATCCAGCCCTTTTGTAAAGAAATAATAGGTTTCGTCATTGCCCTCATTTCCGAACACCCTTCCAAAAGATTGGTCGACAGGAACCCATCCGATTCCTTCGAAATAGACTTCTGCCCAGTCGTGCAGGTTTTTGTTACCCGGATGCATCATCCACCCGGACTGCCACTTAGCAGGTATGCCGGCAGCCCTTGCCATGGTTATGAAGAGAAGGGATACCTGCCCGCAGTCTCCATGCCTGTTTGCCAATACATATTCGGGGATATTCGAGATGGTGGAGTACTCCCTGGCACTTGCCCATGGGAAGTTAGTGTCAATCCATTCATAAATCTTCTTCACTTTTATGTATGGATTGTGTTCATCTCCGACTACCTCATTCACTTTATCCTGAATGTTCCGTGAGAACAGGATGTGAGGTTCGCTCTGCTTGGTGTATTCCCGGTAAATGGCACTTGTAGTGTCATACGGTTGCACGGTCTCAGGTTTGAACAGATGTACTTGCGCATAAGAGGTATAAACAAACTCATAACTGAAAGATAAGGGTTCTCCCTCGATAGCTTCCTGCTCCATGTATATGCTTTTATGGGGGTATGTGTCAGGAGAGATAACATACAGTGGTTGTGATGCCGAGAGAAGCTCGATTCCGGAATGTGAGGCTACATCTTGCCTCGGGTAGGGCATCCACACCCTTACAACCTCCCCGGCAGGTACCTGGTCGGGTTTTACCGTCAAGGTATACTTAACTCTCATCTTTACGGGAGAGTCCAAAACTTTTTTACTGTTTTTGGATTGCGCTACTATCCGGGGAATATACCATTCCAAAAAACGGTTGAGACTGTCGCTCTGACCTCCGTTGGGGAGCTTATACCTTTTAGCAGCCTCTTTGTCTATTCGGAACAGGTTCCTGGCGGCCGAATTAAAGTACCATTTCTCTCCGTCTATAGTCATGTTTTCCAGGGCGTTGCTTGCTTCCCATGCTTTGAGCTCTGCCTCAGTAACCTCTGGGTAGTGTTCTTTTATATAGCGTATTACAAAGGTGTCTTTTATAGTAAAGTCCTTCCTGATACGTTCCATCAGCTCCAGTTTGAAATTCATCTCATACCTTTCGTGCTCCGATATTGAATCATTTGCAAGGTAGAGACCTATCATTTTGCCGGCTTCAGTAAAGTTCCCCTTGGAAAATTGCTCCTCTACAAGGGATTTGTCCGGAGCTTTTAAAGACAAAGACTCCCCACAAGCCATAAGCAGTGAGGAGACAAGTATTAGTGTCAAGTATTTCATGACTATGTGTTTAAGTTGGTTGTGCCGATACGTCTATTTGCAGCGTTCCGAATAGCTTCGTGTGCGGGTATCAACTTTAATTCGCTCACCCTGGTTTATGAAGAGCGGTACCATGATTTCGGCCCCGGTCTCTACTGTTGCCGATTTCATGGCGTTTGTAGAGGCGGTATCACCTTTTACTGCAGGCTCCGTATAGGTAATTTCCATCTCCACAAAAGGAGGGAGCTCGCATGTAAGTACTTTCTCAATGTCGGCAAGGAACATCATCTCGACATATTGTCCCTCTTTCATCAGGTCGGCATTATCTATCATGTCGGGATCTATGCTTACCTGTTCGAAAGTTTCGTTGTGCATGAAGTTGTAACCCATGTCGTCTTTATAAAGGAATTGGTAGGGCCTTCTTTCGACACTGATGATTTCGATTTTTTCGCCGGCATTGAATGTGTTTTCCAGGATCCTTCCATTTTCCAGGTTTCTCATTTTTACTTTTACAAATGCTCCGCCTTTACCTGGTTTAACATGCTGGAACCATACGATTGAGCATGGTTTACCGTTGTAATCGATACATAGTCCGTTTTTAAAATCAGCTGTAGTTGCCATATGTTGATGTTTAATTTGATGCAAAGATAGAATTTTTGAAGAATATTTTTTGCAAATATCCAAAATAGTGCTACTTTTGCACTCCCAACAAGACAAAAGGTGCCATAGCTCAGTTGGTAGAGCAAAGGACTGAAAATCCTTGTGTCCCCGGTTCGATTCCTGGTGGCACCACAAAAAAAATCAAATTTACGTAAAACCCTGAATTTTACTAAAATTCAGGGTTTTTGCTTTGCCCCTGACAGGCAAAAAAAGCGGTTACATCAACTAGTCATATCTTTCAATTTAAATAAAAGATATTTTTTATTATATCAAAAGAATCTTTATCTTTGTGATAAATAAGAACTCATATCATGATACGCCAAGAAGAAATAGCAGTAGTAATAGACGCTCAAAGAGAAACCTTTTTGAAGCAGGATTCAGGCTTTATACGTGATGCTCTATCGGAAATACCCATAGCCGATTCATTTGCTACTATCATAACAGGCATACGTCGCTGCGGGAAAAGCACCTTGCTATTGCAATTACTTCGTCGTGATTATCAGGATGCTATTTATCTTAATTTTGATGATATACGGCTGTCTAATTTTGAAACGGGCGATTTCACCCGACTGCACAGAGAAATCGAAAAAAGAGACACAAAAGTGCTGTTCTTTGACGAAATCCAAATCATAGAAGGTTGGGAAAAATATATCAATCAACTTTTGCGAGAAGGTTATAAAGTATTTATAACGGGTTCTAACGCATCTATGCTTAGTGTTGAGTTAGGAACACATCTAACAGGAAGACATTTATCAATGGAGCTGTTCCCGTTTTCCTATTCTGAGTTTATACTATTTAAAGAACTTGCAAATGGAGAATCCGCAGTTACAAATTATTTGAAAGCAGGTGGAATCCCAGAATACATAAAAAGCGGAATCCCTGCTGTACTAAATACGCTTGTAGACGATATATTGATGAGAGATATAGCTGTAAGGCATTCTATCCGTGATATTGCATCGCTTCGTCAGCTAACCGCATACCTGATAACCAATATAGGAAACCTTGTTTCGGCAAATAAATTGGTTGGAATGTTCGATATCAAGTCCCCCGCTACTTTTTTAGAATACTTCTCATTCCTGAAAGATGCCTACTTGCTTGAATTCATGCCTATGTTCAGCCATTCGCTGAAAGTACAGGCTCGTAACCCGAAGAAGGTTTATGTAATGGATATGGGGCTTTATACGGAGAACTCAGTGTCAACAAGCGACAATATGGGAAGGCGTTTAGAGAATCTTATATTTTTACATCTTCGTCGAAAATACAAGCATGTATTCTACTATAAAGATCGTGGCGAATGTGACTTTGTAGCGATGGAAAAGAATACAGTAAAAGAAACTGTACAGGTATGCTTAACAGTGAACGATGAAAATTTTGACCGAGAGTATAACGGATTGTTAGAAGCAATGAAGAATCTCGGTTTAAAAGAAGGTTGTATCATAACGCTTAACCAAAGCGACATATTTGAAAAGGACGGCATGACGGTTAAGATGATACCCGCCCATGAATATATCCAGTAAAAGCAAGATTCGATTAATAAATTGATTTTGTATCAAGTAAATAACCGTGTTTATAGCGGGCAAAACGATGAGAAATAATCGTGTGCTAAATCGTGTGGATTTTTCGATGAAAGAAAAGATAAGTCGGGGATTTTTTGTTCTACCACTGAATCATAAAGACAATTCCATGGCCTCTGACTTGAAGTGGTTACCGTTCCGGTATTGATACAAGCCTACTTGCAGATGATTTTGACCCGCCTTCGTAGGTGTTATCAGAACAAAGTGCATGTTGATTGTATCCTGATCGACTACTTCATATTTATCCCTTGTCTTATGGTCTTCCCATGTCCCGGAATTTACATAGATGCATATTTCCCCTTTGCTGTTTGTAGAAGATTTAATCATGGGTTTGTGGGTGTGTCCGAACACAACAATGCGGGTGTCGGAAGAGGAGTTGTCGAAATACTGGAGTTGTGACATGTCGTCTATGAATTTGGTCTTAAGGCTTCCTACAATAGCTGTGTCGATCTTGGTCATAACCGGCACGTTGTTGTACTTTGCTCGGGAATCCCAATTGTCCTGGGTAAATAATCCATCATACAGGTTCATTTCTATTTTTCCTGTCAGGGGATTATTCCTTGGGATGATGTCATTAATGGAATATGTCTTCGTGTAATTACCTAAATTGGTTATAATAATAGGTTCACTGAAATCATCTTTCACATATATCACATTTTCTATTACAGTTTTCCATAATCCATAGTAGATGTATTTGCTCATTTGTTCGGGATTCCCGGCATCATTCAGCTTGACTTCGGGTACTTTTGTGGCAGCTTCGGGTGTGGTGGGGTTTACAAAGGAGTTGGCTGCAATTCGTGCAAAAAAGTATCCGGGAGCCAGGATTGCACCCGGGGCATCACTTTCGTTGGCGCCGGGAGTCATTGCACAAAAGAAATCATACCTGTGACCATGTTCGATTGCAATTTGAGGATAATCCTCGGGGTTGTATGTCCCTAAAGGGAATTTTCCGTCAGTATCCCTTGCCTGGTTTACCCCCGGCATGGCAATATCAATATTTTCGGGAGTGAAACCCATATCGTGGTTTCCGGGGATGTACGTTACCTTGATTTTACCATCCCGGATGATGGAATTCAATTCATCAAATATTTCCTTGTTGGATTCTACGCTTTTCCTGACAAAATCTGCTTGGGTTCCTCCACTGTAGGTGTCCGAACGAGTGGGTATATACCATTCGTCCAGTATGTCCCCGTTCATGATCAGCTCCTTTACTGTATTCGAACTCCTTACTTCTTTGAGGAATTCCTTCAATCTCTCCAAATGTGTTACGGTTTCGGAATAGGACAAGTCGTTTCCAAGATGCAGATCACTTATGATCAGTATTTTGTCGCGATTGATATTTTCGCTTGTACTAATGTTGTCAAATGGGTTTAAATGAGACTCCTGATTCCTGTTGTTGCAAGATGCCAGGCAGAGGATGGTTACTGCCATAAATGTTGCGATTTTATTCCTTTTCATATGTAAACTGTTTATTTGTCTTTGCTTGCAAAATTAACCACAGCCGCAGTGTTGAACGTTCCATATCTACAATTAAACAGTACTGTTTTTACAAAAAAAAGCTGTTTTTACAAAAAAAAGCTAAGGAATTCATAACTTTGCCAATCATAAGTACCCTTTTTATTATCTGTTGATGTCACAGCTCTATATTGCAACTGTTTTTGCCGGTGCCCTGGTATGTTTACTCGCATCTGTTCTTTTGTTTTTACGTCGGAATAGCGGGGAGCGATCAAGGCTGATACTGACTGTGATTGTATTTTTCTCGGTTTTCAATTACATCCCTCGCTTTATTGCTCTTTACAATGGGGAGACCCCGGAGTTTGTCGTTACTGTCAAAATGTTGCTGCAGGCTATCTTTATGGTAAATGCATATGTAATGTATGCTGTTGAAGTGGTTTCTCCCGGTTGGCTCAGCATCCGGCGTATTTTAAAATTATACTCATTTTGGGTTTTACTGTTGGCGATATATTTGATATCCTTGGCAGCAGGTGTCAAATACTCCCAATATAGCTCTGTCATAGAGATGTTTGCCCAAGTTGGCCGGTTTGAGGTTTGGTTTAGGCTGGTGCTTTGTATTTTGATTTTTATGCCCGCTTTATTTCTCTTTTTTGTACGTCGTACAAGAATTTATAATAATACGAATCATACTTGGGTTATTAAATATACCATAACATTGGTGGTAAATATAATTGCATACATTCTGGTGCTGTTGTTCAATAATACCATTGTACATACCCTCTATTATTATATCAGCGTTGGCTGCAGTCTTTATATCGTTTATATGGAGCTCTTTGACCGCTTGATTATCAGTTCCGGCAGCTTGACTGCAGAGGTTGCCGGAATCAAAGGCCACAAAGATGGTTCCCTGATCGAGAAACTGGATTCATATATGGCAAACCATCAGGCATGGAGAGATCCTGACTTGTCCCTCAATATGTTGGCCGCAGAATTATGCACTAACCGCACAACCCTTTCAAAGGTATTGCGTGAATATGGTTACGGCAGTTATACAAATTACATAAACAAGTTGAGGATAGAGGATTTCTTGACACAGGCAGAATCGGGTAACTATGCAAATTTCCAGGAGTCTTTTTTTATTGCAGGTTTCCGTTCACGCAGTACTGCATTCCGTAACTTCAGACAGTATGCCGGCATGACCCCGTCGGAGTATTTTCAAAAAAGGGAGTAAAATTAGATAGGATTAGTAGGATTTTTTTTCCTTGGTTGTCTTAAAAAGTATCAATATAATAATTCATGAAAAATATATTTTTCAAATCATCTATAGCTGTATTTGTTTTTATTTACGGCATAAATTTCTCTTTGGCACAAAATACAATAGCCGGCAGGGTAGTAGAGGGGGAGCCTGCCACTCCGGTAGAGTATGCCTCAGTAGTACTGAAAAACAGAAACGATAGCATAATTGCCGGAGCTGTTACCGATAAACGGGGTGTGTATCGTTTAAAGGTATCAGAAACAGGAGGACACGTGTTACACGTTAGCTTTATCGGATACAAGAGTGTTTCGTTGCCGGTGGAGATAAAACCCGGACTTAATTCCATGAAAACACCGGTGGTTTTGATTGCAAACAGTTCTTTGCTTGGTGAGGCTACTGTTACCGCATCATTAAACGAACGGCAATCGGGAATTGAAAAAACACGGATCAATACTTCGGCATCAATCTCCTCGCCAACAGGTTCAATCACAGAAATACTCAAATCGGCTGCAATGGTGTCGGTAGACAATAACAATACTGTTTACATAAGAGGGAATTCCAATGTGCTGGTGTTGATTGACGGTGTGCCTACTACTTTAGGGGCATTGGACGGGATGCCGGCTTCTGCCACCGAGAGCATAGAGATAATAACCAATCCTGATGCCAAATATGACGCCGAAGGGACAGGCGGGATTATCAACGTAATAACAAAGAAAAAGGGATCTGAGGGTTTTTCGTTATATTCGACAATAAACTGGGGTGTGGCGGAACGGGTTAATGGCGACCTGATGGCTGTACTCAACACCAACGGATGGAACCTGGCATTGAATTATTCCGGCAAATTCCATCCCGAAGAGGTGGAAAGCTCACTTCTACGGCATTTCCACACAACCGGTAACTCAATAGAGCAGAACATCTCATCGCACAGGGAAGATGTCAATAATATGTTGTCTGCCACTGTTTCAAGGAATTTGAATAAGGATGAGCGTTTTTCGCTCAATATTAAATTTGCCAATCCAAAATTGACAAACCGTCAAACACTGGATATACTCAATTCTTCGTTAACTGATTATGATGTATTAAAAAGGGAAAATGACTTTTTGCATGACAGGAGGTTCCTGGAGTTGTCGGCCGATTATAAATTCACATTGAAACCCAATGTAAGCGGGATTGTCCTGAGGAGTACCTTTTCCAGGAACAGGGGCAGACGCGAAGCATATTACAAGGAAGACGGGGTTTATGTGCAGAAATCTAACGGAGGAGGATATCCCCAAAATTTCACCTTGCAGGCAGACCATAATCATAAGTTCAAAAACAAGTCCGAGCTGGAAAGCGGGCTCAAGTTATTTTACCGTGGCAACGATTTTAAATTTGATTCTTATCAAAAAGACGGGAATGGTGATGAATGGCTGATTAATGATTTTTTCAGCAGCGATCTTTTTTATCAGGAGAATATCTATTCGGCCTATTCTAATTATTCGGGGTCTTTCGGGCCTTCGTTGAAATATAAAGCTGGCTTTAGGGCAGAGCTCAGCAAATCTGAACTTAATATTCGGAAAGAAGATGAAAGATTGGATAAAGAGCATCTTTTTCTTGCCCCTTTTGCATTGGTATCCAAGTCATTGTCGCAAAGTTCAACCCTGGACTTCTCTTTCTCCAGGAGGGTAACCAGGCCTGTTTATATGCAGATCAATCCTTTTGTGAATATGATTGACAAAAGTGTATACGAAACCGGTAATCGCGATCTTATCCCCGAAACAATTTCCCAGGCGGAGGCAGCTTTCTCCTGTTCAAAAAATGGATCATCCTTCAATGTTGCCTTTTTTTATAGTATTACAAAGGATTTCATCACTCAAATCTCTTCGCATTATGGATCGGAGGCTCTTATGCTTACTTATGTGAACGGAGAGAAGAGCTCAAAGGTTGGTTTGGACTTGAATTCAAGGATAAAGTTGGCCAGTTATCTATCCATATCTGCAAGCGTTAACCTCTATTACGGCGAGACAAATGGCCAGGTTAATGGATATGACCTGAGTACCAACAAGCTGATGTGGTCAGGGAATCTGGCAGCTAATGTCAAGCCCTCTGCCAAAAGTGACTTTTCTATCCAATATTATTACAACTCACCTGCAGTTTATCCTCAGTTTGAGGTGCAGCAAATCCACTACATGAATGCCTCTTATAAAAGGGAACTGGTAAAGAACAAACTAACAGCCACTGTATCAGTAACTGATTTATTTGATACACGAAAATGGAATATTGTCTCAGATAATGCAATATACTCACTGGATAATAAAAGTAAGGAGCAGAGCAGGATAATATGGGTTGGGCTTACCTTTAACTTCAACAAAAGGGATATAGGCGG